>DOUV01000047.1 GCA_003520455.1 Chloroflexota bacterium
GATGTGGGCGCGGCTGTGGTCGAGGCGCAGGCCGGCCAGGAGGCCACGGGCGCGGGCATCCCAGTAGGGCCCGTTGGCCCCGCGCAGGTACGGCACCAGCATGAGCCCGAGATTCCCCGGTGGGGTCCGGGTGATAAGCTCCTCGTAGATATGCTCCCAGATGGGAGTGGCATCGGTGTGGTCGGCGGCTGTAAACTGGGCGCGAAACCAGCCAAAGAGCGCCGCGCCGCCGGCGGTAATTCCATTTTCGGCGACGTAATAGCCAGTCGGACTGAAGTCGATGAAGAAGCTCTGGTCCTCTGCCAGGGCGAGTCGTTCCATCGGTGTCTCCAGGGCACAGGAGGTTCCCCCGTTGATGCCCATCATCCCCGGCCGAATCACGCCACACCCCAGATTGCCGCACGGCTGGTCACCGGCCGCAAGGACGACAGGCGTGCCGGCTGTCAGCCCCGTCGCCTCTGCGCCGGCGGTGATGACGCGACCGGCGATTGTGCCGCCAGGGCAGATTGGCGTGACCCATAGGGCGGCATCGAGGCCCAGCGCGTCCAAGATGTCGGTCGCCCAACGGTCGGGCTGAGTGATATCGAGGCACCCGGACGCGGCGACGGTACCAGGCGAGGTCATGATTTCGCCGGTCAGCCGGTGGAGGAGGAAATCCGGAAGGAACAAGATTTTGTTAATTCGCCGGTAGAGTTCAGGCTCGTGTTCCTTGAGCCACATCACCTTGTAGACGGCTCGCCGACCGGGAGGGGAGCCTGTACGCCGATACATGCGATCGCTCCCGACCTGTGTGCGCGCCCATTCCGCCTGGGCGCCGGCGCGGGTGTCGTACCAGAGGATTGCCGGGCGCAACGGGCGCAGAGCGCGGTCCACTGGAACGAAACTCTGCCGCTGGTGGGTAATGGCGAGTCCGGCAACGGCCTTGGCCGTATGGCCGGCAAGGGCCTGGCGAACGACTTGGCAGAAGGTGGCCCACCAGATCTCAGCGTCCAGCTCGGCGTGGCCAACGACCCGGTGACCAGGTTGCACCGGCACGCGCGCCTCCGACACCTTTCGCCCGCTGGCATCAAACAGGATTGCACGCGTGGCGGTAGTTCCCATATCGACGGCAAGCAGTAAAGGAGACGGCGTCCGTGACGTCATGGTCTTGCCCCCTGATGCGATCAGGCTCACACCCCCTATCGGCCGATTCCTGTGTTCGGGCGAAGGCGTGAGCGGGTACTACTCATCGGTGAGGCCGTCGGTCGGCGCTTGGGGCCAGTTGATAGCGAGTGCGGTCGCGATGGCGTCCAACACCATCAACTGGGCGATGCGGGCAGGACCGGCCTCACCACCCAGGATGCCGGGCGGGGCGCCGGTGATGAGGGCAATGTCGGCCACCTCGGTGAGAGGGGAGCGTGGAAAGTTCGTGACCGCAATGACCGTCGCCCCGGCCTCTTTCGCCGCCGTCACGACTTCAACCGTATCGCGGGTGGCACCGGTGTAGGAGAGGCCAACGGCGACGTCCTCAGGGCCGAGCATGGAAGCACCGATGATCTGGGAGAAGTAATCGGTGTAGGTAACAGCCCGTTGGCCCATGCGCAGGAACTTGAGCACCATTTGTTGGGCCATATGGGCCGAGCCGCCGGAGCCGAAGAAATAGGTGGCCCGAGCCTGACGGATGGCCACAACTGCGCGTTGGAGTTCCTCCGGGTCCACGGTGGTCAGGGTCTGTTGCAGCGCCTCGATGGACCGGTAGGCTACTTTGCGAATGAGTTCGCTGGCGTTATCGCTCGGATTGACGCCCTGATAATCTTTGCGCTTCGCCGCGAAGATGTCTCGCATCAGATCGGTGCGGAACTCCGGTAGCCCCTTGTACCCCAGCGATTGACAGAACCGTATCACGGTTGCTTCACTGGTCTCGGCCTGGCTTCCCATCTCACGGGCCGTGAGGCTGAGCACGGCATCAGGTGCCCGCAGCACGAAATCGGCGACACGCCGCTCCGCCGGTGCCAGGGCGTCGTACCTGGCTCGGATGCGATCAGAACAGCTATGCGGCATCAGTGAGCGTCGCTGAAAGAGGGTGTGGGTGCTAGAGAAAGAGGTGTTACTCATTTTTGTAATATTGTGACGGTAATTCGTAGTATAGGCCTGTATTTGCTGCAATACTACTAGAAAATAGCCTCGCTGTCAAGAACTGAAGATGTTGTATTACAGAAATTTGTAACAACTCCAGGAAACCCGTGGGGCTTTGTAGGGGTGCTCGCTAGACAGGCTGGTACTCTTGCACTGCCGCCTTAACGGTCGGCGGCAGAGAGAAGTGATTGCCGTGCGTTCGGGTGGGTGGTTTCGTTGAAGGGGATTGCGACTGAGGGCTGCGACGGAGCTCTTCCCCGTGTCTTGGGAAGCCTGGCAACGCGCCATTACCCGGCGAGAATACTCGCACACCAAGTACCATTGGCTCCTTGGTAAACACTTCCAGCAGATAGGGAAGAACAATCGTCCTACCGCCGGATGGCATCGCGTTGTATACCTGGCGGCTGTTGTCTCAAGTTCAGCTAACCGAGAAGTCTTTTCGAGGCGATCGCTGCGCCCTCAGACAGCGACTGCAACTTGGCCCACACTACGCCTTCGATGACCATCTTGGACCCTGCAGCAGTCTCGAACCCGCAATCGATACCCGCGATGATGCGCCGGGGATCACCTACCGCGTTGGCAATCGTCTCAATGCGGTCGGCCACCACGTGCGGGTGCTCGCAGTAGTTGGTCGTGGTGTCGATGACGCCGGGGATCAGCAGCCTCTCACCGAGGAAATCGGGATCTTCAAAGCAGTGATATTCGTGCGCGTGGCGTGGATTTGCCATGGGAAGCATGATCGCGCCGGCGTTGACCTTCGCGATTTCCGGCCAGATATCCTCAAGCGGCACATCACAATCATGCGGACCCTCATAATTCCCCCAGCAGACGTGCAGCCGGACCTGTTCCCGCGGGATCCCATTGAGCGCTCTGGTGATGGCGGCGACCACCATCCGCACGAAAGCGAGAAAGTCTTCCAGCGGCTTATCCTGGAAGAGGGTGTGACGCTCGAGTGCCAGGTCCGGCGCGTCAATCTGGAGGAGGAAGCCGGCCGCCGCAATGGTTGATCGCGAGGCCCGCCACGCGTATGTCCGGGAAGTAGCCGGCCCCTAAAGAGTAGATTTCGCATTGACTGTGCACAGCAAACCGAAGCCCCCTGTTTCGGCCTGAGGGCTCATGGACAGCGGAGAATCAGCCGAATGGAAATCAGGAATCGCATCACCGGTGCCAGATTCATCGCCGAAACGCTCAAGGGCTATGGTGTGACTCACATCTTTTATGTGGACGCCATTTTGCGGAAAACGATGGTGGGTATTGTCCCTCATTTTCCT
>DOUV01000080.1 GCA_003520455.1 Chloroflexota bacterium
CGCATCGCCGCCGGCGCCGCGATCTGCGGTGTAACTCGCGGCGGGGGTCACGCGGTTGGCGCGATGTGGAAGTGTGGGGCGAACGTGGCAGTTTTCGCGGGCGCGGCGGGGCACGCAACCCGGCTGGCGCTCCGAAGAGTCGTGCTCTTCGTCTGGCGTTCTCTCACCATCGACGCTGAACCATTCGCACGGCGAGAGGCGAACGCCATACCAGGACCACCATCGCTGTCGACCAGGCTGACCGGTGCACGCTCACCCTGTCGGACGTCCTCGAGCAGCTCATAGTCTGGCTCCGGCGCCGTTTGCTTGAGTTGGCCACCTCATCCGGAGGCGACAGATCTGCGTTGACATGTGTTCACCATACTGGACGCTTCGACGACACTATCGGAGTGAGACGCTCGAAAGCCGCGTGCAGGGAAACTTGTATGCGCGGTTCGGGAAGGGGCGGTTGGAAAAGGGTCGAACGGCATCTCGCTGGCCGCCTGCTTTACTACGGTCGAGCTGGTTTCGACCTCTTACGACAACGGGTGCTCTATGCCGCCTGACCAGCCTGAGCACCAACATTGCGGAAGAGCCAAGTTTCCGGGCGCACTTCACAGCGGGGAGCGCCGGTGGCCGTAAGCTTCTCTCGACATAAGCACAAGTGTCATTTCCAATCGGTATAATGTTCTAGGGAGTCAGAAGAGACAATTTCCGCCGGGTCGAAAGGCACGAAGATCGGGTGTCCCCTGCAGTAGGTAATATGCCCATACACTCGGCCGCAGTAGCTTACTGTAGATCCGAAGGCCAGCAAGTCATCTGCAAGTTGGATCAATCTTTGCGCGTAACGGTTGGCTTGACCCTTCAACTCCTGCTGCCGATTTGAAAGATCCAAATGCATTGTTTCTCTCCTTACAGGGACAGACCACACCTGCGAGGTGCTTTTGTACAATCTATATTAGCTCTTCATTCCATCATTCTGCGGGTTGTCCTACCTGTGTCTCGTATAATGAGCCTATGGAGAGATTTCCCTGCTTTTAACGCAAAGGCTATCGCAGACGGCTGAATCAGGTAAAGGTGAGTTTCGGTGATGGGCCGTCATCAGCCACCTCAGTGGTGCGGCAAGGCGAGATCGGCCATGGTGAGAAGGCCCGGGCGAGCAATGAGAAGCAGCTGCACGACGCGGAGGACGAATCTGGCGGTGGCTCTATCTCCATGGATGCCTTCCACTGTCATAGTCAGCTCTGGATCGCCACCAACGATGATGCGGTCGGCAGCAGCCGGCACGCTAACCGCCATTGTCAAGTCGAGCGTTACACGGTCTCAGGTACCCTCCCACCCATGCCCGACTTGGTGCACGCCGGCGACGTGTCCCGGCGTAACAGTCAGGTACACATGTAGTAATCGTCTCACGTGCCACCACTGGTTGGATCTGCGAGTCGATGCTATCGAGTCTCCGACTGGGCGGCGCGGTTGCCGCGGCGCCCGACTCGTGCAATCCCACGTGGCCGCTGGCACCAGCCGCCACGCCAACTGCGAACGCCTTGTGGCTCAGGCCCGTGCCAATTTTGCGTTGGAGCGGCGAATCGACTCGCCAGGACACGGGTGTCAATATTAAAGGGAGTGTATCATCGCGAAGCCAGGATTCAGACCCATGCCCACCAACATAACGCTGGCGGCGCGGACAGCCTGATCGAGGCTGACAGCCGTGCCGGCTGGGGGAAGACCGGGAGGTGGCTTCTTCCGACTGCAGGCGATCATATTCCTTACATCAGTCGCACATCAAACACCATGGTTTTGATCTGCGTCATCCCCAGAATGGTGTACACCCCTCCGAGGCGACCAATGCCGCTCTTTTTCCCACTGTACCCGCCAAACGGCGTATGAGGTTGCCAGGAAGCACATACCTCGTTGACGTTTACAATGCCCGTCTGAAGCTTTTCTGCATAGTATGTCCCGCGGGCAAGACTCTGCGTGAAAACCCCGGAGATCAACCCCCCGGAATTCTTGTTTGCTAATAAGATAGCCTCGTCGTCGTCCGCAAAAACCAAGATCGGCGCGACAGGGCCGAAGGTTTCCTCCATATTTAGCAGCATATCGGGTCGCACCCCCGTGACCACCGTAGGCAGATAGTAAAGAGCGCTCGGGAAGCCATCACTGCGGCTTCCGCCGACGAGCACATCCGCCCCCTTCTGTCGGGCGTCGGCAAGATGTTCATCCACTTTGGCCGCTCCCGGCTCGTTGTTCAGCGGTCCCATCGTTGTTTGTTCATGCAGGGGATGGCCCAGACGAACCCGCTTGGCTTCGGATACCAATCCTTCTACGAATCGATCGTACACCTTCTCTTGGACTAGAATTCGCTCGACCGAGCTGCATTTCTGTCCCGCGTTGTCGAAACACCCCCAGGCAGTTCGGCGAATGGCATACTCCAAGTCGGCATCATCGAGTACGATTGTGGGTCCATTGCCTCCCAATTCTAACAAGACCGGTTTGGCGCCAGCCTTCCTGGCGACCTGGTCCCCGATTGCGAAACTACCAGTCAGTCCGATCGCGTCGATGCCGTCGTTGCTTGCGATTTCGTCGCCGACGATCGACCCTGGGCCAGTCACCACGTTCAAAGCCCCAGCTGGGAACCCAGCCTGCTCCACACACTCCATTAGCTGAATCGCACAGATCGGTGTAAAGCTGGAGGGTTTCCAGACAATGGTGTTTCCGCCAGCCAGTCCGGCCGACAGGTATTCGGTCGGAATCGACATCGGGAAGTTCCAAGGCGTGATGACCCCATACACCCCGTGCGGTTGGCGAATCGTGATTATTCGCTTATTCGGATCTGCCGAGGGGAGCACCGGGGTTTCTAAGCGTTTGATATCCTCGGCCGCGCCCCTGAACATCTCGGCGGCTTTGTCGACTTCGACCAACGCTTCGGTCCGATAGGGTTTGCCTTGCTCAAGCGAGATCCATCGTGCTAGCTGCTCTCTGCGCGATAGCATCGCGTCGGCGACCGCGTGCAATCGGGCCGCTCGCTCCCAGATAGGTATGTCGGCCATTACGGGTTTCGCCCGTCGCGCCGCTGCGATCGCTTGGTTCACGTCGGCTCGAGTCCCCTGTGGTACGATACCCAGCGGGTCGCCGGTTGCGGGGCTACGCACCTCATCGACTTCGCCGCTATCGCTGTCCACCCAGCAGCCGTCAACATACATCTGGAACTTCTGCATCGGTTATCTCCTTGAGCCTCCTTCCGGACTCCGCAACCAATGAACCCGAGAGGATTCCAACGGGAGTTGCTCAAGCTCCGGAGATGGCTCGGGCGATTTCCGAGGCCACCGCTTGGGCTCGCTCCCGGAGCTGTGTCTGGTCAACGTTCGCGATCGGGTGGGGGATGACGACGTATGTGTAGTTAGGCACCCCCCTGGCTTGCGCCATGGCTCGGGCACTGGAAATGAAGGCAGCAGTGATGATAGTTACCGTCGGAACCCATTGTTCCAGTTCGATCCCGTCGTGCACACTGCACGCGCTGCAGGAGCCTCAATCTCCGACACCGATGAGGACCAGGTCACACTGCTGCGCGATTTCCTGGAGAAGGGGAGCCGGTGCGGGCTGTGAATTGGCTTCTTTCTTCCACCACCGAATGCCAGCCAAACTATGGCGCGCCGTAAGTTCCTCTGCGATGAACGCCAGCATGATTTCGGCGTTGTATTTGCCGTTGTCCAGCAGACCGAGTACCTTGCCCTCCAACGTTGCCGGCCGCCTGGCTAGACCACGTTGTTGAACAAGTGGCATGCTCGTCGGGTCCAAAACTACCAGTTGTCTCTCGCCGCTATCCACAGCTGGAACCTCCTCGTATGATATGTGATGGAGACGGTGCCAGCCCACCATCTCTTGACGAACTGAGAATCCCTGGCACGCTGGGGACTCGCCCAAGGAGGGCAGCGCGAGACCCCCTTTTGCACCCTGGCTGGTGACTTCTGTAAAAGCCTGCGCCCCTCAGCTCGATAAGCACTTCTCACCCTCATCTTGTTCGGACCCCAGCTGACTCTGGCAGCAGACCGAGGGCGTCCCCAGTGTGGGAGGAGTTCTGAATGACCGCGAGGCCGTTGCTCTCATCAGGCACCAAGGATTCCACCTCCAATGGGCCAACGCCATCTATCCGGTTTTGAGAAGGAGCAGAGCTGATGGCTACTCCACTCCTGATGGGTGTTGGCCTCCACCGGACCACCAATCCGATCTGCAGGCAGGCCCAGTCCCCGAAGGTCGTGCCGCACTTCACCGTCAACCATAACCTGCCTGCGCCGAGGCCGTGGCTCAGCAGGCGGCCCACCTGCTGGGTGAGAGCGACTGCGATGGGCTGCAGGCGGTGGCCCACGCCACGGGCTGGTACTGGTTTCACTTCTTTCTGACCCTCCTGCACATTCCCTGCTTGCAACAATGGCTCGGTGGGGTCTCCGCCTTACACCTGAGGCTCAGGGCCAAGTTCAAAAGAGCTACGTCGACCCGGATCGTACTGACCTGATTGACGCCTTCGTGGTGGTGGATCGGCTGCGCTTCCAGCGTGACCTGGCCGCCTTCTGGCTTGACGAGACCTACCGACCGCTGTGGGTTCTCGCTATCGCTATCATGTCTCCACACCTTGGCTCGGAGAAGGCCTGCTGCTTGGCGATCCTGTGTCTCAAATTCAGCGAGTACAACCATCCTGACAAGCACCAGCGCCCCGTTGCCACCGTTTTTGGCGCCGCCAGTCCGGCCGTCGGCAAGAATTCGCCTCCATCGAGGAGGTCACCACCCTGCCCTTTGATGAGTTAGTCGCCTTCCTCGACAGCAAAGGCAAAGGTCGCTTTGCTGACCCGAGCGAGATGGCCCACAAACTGCCGCAGGCCGCCGACCGCTCGTGTCACCTCCCCGACGCTCTGCGGCTGTCCATCAACCTCATCCTGCGATCGAGCCTGGAGCACATCCGCGCCTTGGAGCGTCAAGACCAACGGCTCAACGCCGCCCTTGCCGAACACATGGTCGCCATTCCACGGACCTTAGACCCGATTCCCGGCATCGGCCCGCTCTTCGCCGCCGGTCTGATCGCCGAGATCGGGAATATCAACCGCTTCGACGCCAACGAAGGGAAAGTCGCCAAGTACGCCGAATCCAAGTGGCGCAAGACCCAATCGGCTGACTTCACCACTGACCAAACCCGCCTCACCTGCACTGGCAACCACTACTCGCGCTACTACTCCTATAAAGCCGGCAACGCCACTCGGATGTGCGACGTTGAGTATGTGGCCTACTATGAGCGCAAATACCGTGAGGTCCGTGCCCATCAATAACAAACGCGCCATGGCGTTCACAGCTCACCAACTGGTTCGACTGGTGGTTCGGCTGCTGATACCAACCAGGCCTGCCAACCACGGAGGTAGCCCGGGACCTGCGCGCGTCACTTGGGTGCTCACGACTCGCTGATAGCCCTGCCCCTTTCTTACTGTTGAAATGTGCGCCTACAACAGGTCTCGTTGCGCTTGTCTCCAAATCCGCCCTACCGCGCACAATTTCGGCCCTGACATTTCACCGCATCGCCGCTTTTTGCCCAAGTGGTGCAGCGAAGGCTACGCGCACTCCCAGCAGAAACCGATGCCGGTCGTCACGGGTTGAGATTCATATCCATCCCAAGCAGGAATGTAGGCTGAGAAACCTCCCGCATCTCCCCCGGCGACGACCAGCAAGAAATCGTTCGGATCCTTCGCGATCGTGACCATTTCCTCCTCGTCGCCTGGCTGAATGTCCCCCAGGATCTTCTTGACTCGTTTCAGATCAGCTAAGGGCCGGCGCGCTTTTTCAAAGAGGAATTCTTTGACCGCTGCCCTCGACCAACCCTCGCCCGCAACTGTGCCGGCATGCTGCGGGCAGATGATGACAACGCCGCCCCCCTTGCCGGTGAAGTTAGCGTTTCCCAACCCAACCATTGTGTCGGCAATCGTCAGCAAGATGTCCTCGGTTCGGGTGCCATAGTGATTCTCGATTTGTACTGGTGCCTGCCCGGCAAATACAGTAACCGTGCTGGCTTCTGCCGGGAAGCCAAGGTCCACGTGAAGCGGGGGCCAGGGGCTCGCATCCTCTTTCTCTGCAATGCAGAAGCTATACTTGCCAGGGTGGCCGAGCGTAGACTTCTCCAGAGCACCCGGGATGGCGCCTGCAATGTTCATGAGGATGAGGCGAATCGCCCGGCCGATCGTGGCGTTGGCTCGGGTGCCGTGACCAAGCACATTCGTCGCACTGTTGATCCCCAGTTCACGGCAGATGGGACCGTTTACGATCAGTAGTGGTGAGCAACCGGCTGTGCTCATCGCTGGACCGTACAAGCCGAAGCGCTCATCGGCCAGGGCCTCAACGGCAGCGATCACGACGGGCAGGTAGTCTGGTAAGCACCCCGCCATCACAGCGTTGATTGCAATCTTCGCTGCGGTGGCGATCCCGCCCCGCGGAGGCAGAACCGCAATGATGTCATCGGGGGCCCGCCCGGCAGCTTCTAGCATCACGTAAACGCGTTCCTCAGTCGGCGGCACAATGGGCAGTCCGTCCGACCAACCGCGTTCATAGAAGAATTCGATTGCTTCCCACGCGTTGGCCACAGGATAGCGCTGCGATGACAGGACAGTGGAGGACGCATTGATTTGTTCCATAGAGATGATCTCCTAGCTCTTACAATTCTAAGGCCCAGCCTTCCACTGCTCTACATTTCTATGGCCTCGACCCCCCTCTCATCGCTCGAGCGGTGCGCGAACACGCGCCGCTTGTCCGACCATGCGGATCCGGCGGGGCGCGGCTCCCCAGAAGGCAAGACACGAAACTCCCAGTGAGGCAATGGCGATGATGAAGCCCAACTGGTAGCTGGTACTCACGTCAAAAATGTAGCCTCCCAACCAGGAGCCGATGGCCCCGCCCAGGCCAAGAAACATCTCGAGCGCTCCAAGAATCGTGGCGATGCTGCTCCCCTGGAAGATATCGGCGACCAGGGCTCCACCGGTCGGGGTGCTTATCCCGGTTCCTAGACCTAACAAGATGGCATACAGGTACAACATCCAGAGCCGGGTGGGATCACTCACTGCGAGGAGGATGAGGATTCCGAGGATACTTAGGCTCACGCTCAGCGTATAGCTCTGCTCTCTGCCCCAGTGGTCGCTCATCACACCCCCAAACAGGCTGCCGCCTGCTCGCACGAGGCCCCAGACTCCAATGATTGAAGCGGCAAACAGCGCGTTATAGCCTACACTTACCATGTGAGCGGCCTGGTGCACTGTCAAAATGTAGATAGTGATGCCGACGCAACCATTCCCGAGAGCGACGAGCCAGAATCGCCCGGTCCCCGCGGCGTGGCGGAGGGTCCAGTTGCACGCCGCCCACTTCTGATTGACTACCAGAATCGGGCCAGGATTATCGGTCAGCAGGCCCAGCCACTTTCGTCGCTCGGACCCCTCCAGTAGGTGCCCTCCCTCTCCATCCGGCTCCAGGCCCATCTCTTGCGGCCGATGCCGCATGAGCACAGCCGTCAATGGGATGAGCGTGATCATTGAGAACAGTCCGAATATGACGAAGGCTGTCCGCCAGCTATAGGTCGAGATGAGAACTTGGATGAGCGGCACGAGAATCAATGTTCCCAGCCCGTAGCCAGCAAACATGACTCCACTTGCCGTAGCACGTCTCGCCTGGAACCAGTGTGAGATGACCGCCACCTGTGGCGCGAAGCTGAAAGCACCTGTGCCGAGGGAGATAATGCCGTAGGCGACGTAGAGTTGTGTGTTGCTCCCAACCTGACTTGCAAGAAGACAACCCAGCCCAAGGGCAACCGCCCCAATCGGCAGAATAATGCGGGGGCCAAACGCGTCGGTAACAGCGCCAATCGCCGGCGCCGTAAACCCGTAGATGAGGGCGCCAGCGGTCGCGGCGACCGCTGTAGCAGCATGGCTCCAACTGAACTCATCCAGAATGGACACGTAGAAGAGCCCGAAGGAGAATCGTGAGGCTCCGCCGACGGCGAGGCTGAAGGCAGACACGAGGGCGATGATCCAGCCGTAGAAGAGAACCGAGTTGTTTGGTCGCATAACGCCCAGCTATAACCTGCGCGGATTAGAGATGGGCCTCAATCGCCCGGTGCAGATCTTGAAGGAGCACCTTCTCTATCTCCACGCCTCGGTGCTCGAGAACAGAAATGTCCTTGATTCCGTCTCCCGTGATCAGACAGATGATGCGTTTGTCCTGCGGCAGATCGCCTGTACGAAGCAGCTTCATTACGGCGGCCAACGGGGTAGCAGCACCCGGCTGGACAAAGAGCCCCTCCTCGCTTGCCAAGCGCCCTTGTGCCTCCAGGATCTCCTTATCGGAGACCGTCATGATCGAGCTATTCGGAAAAGCACGAAGCTGGCGCAGAACGTGGTTCCCACTTGGTGGGTAGGGGTTGGAAATCTCTGGCGCGACAGTTCTGGGATTCGAAACGCGGCTAATTTCTTCTCGACCGGCCTGAAAGGCTCTTGCGATGGGAGACGCCCCCTCGGCCTGGACGCCGATGATAGCGGGGACTGAGTGCAGCCAGCCCATCTGCTCGAGCTCTCGAACTCCCTTCAAAATCGCACTCATGTTCCCACCGGAGCTGAGTGGGAGCACGATGTAGTCGGCCATACCCTGACCGAGCGCCTCCCACAACTCATAGACAATTGTCTTTTGGCCTTCCACACGGAAGGGATCATCGCTATTCGCAAAGTAGATGCCCAACCTTTGACCGATGATCAAGCTCTGGAAGTACAGATCCCCGTAGTCGCCATCTACAGTAATCAAGCGCGGGCTATGGACGGCAATCGGCCCGAGTTTCTGAGGATTGATCGTATCGGAGACCAAAATGTAGCAGGAGAGGCCCGCGCGTGCGGCATAGGCAGCCACTGATGCGCCCATGTTACCTGAGGAGACTGTGCCGATGCGAGTCAATCCTAGCTCGAGTGCTCGCTGCACGGAGAGTACCGTCCCTCGATCTTTGAAAGAGCCGGTCGGATTGCGTCGTTCGTCCTTCAGGAACAACTCGCTCAGACCCAAGGCACTCTCCAAACGGTGCGCTCTCATCAGTGGGGTATTGCCCTCTGCCAGGGAAAGGGAGGCATCCATCTGGAGCGGCGGCAGCACTTGCTGAAACCGCACGAGAATAGAATCACCGGTCGGAAAAGGAGCTCTCGCCTCTGCAAGGTCCACCTGGACTTCTAGCGGTTCATTGCAACTCGGACACCGTTGGAGGAATTCCGTTCGCTGATAGTGGTGCCGGCAATTTGTACACCCCAATCTCGACACTCTATCGCCTCCTTCCACTTCTGCCTTCCCCCCCGCTGCCGCCACCTCGGCGCGCCGGCGCGTTCACCGCTGTCCAGAGCTGTTCCAACTGTCCAACAAGCACGCCCAGCAGAATCAACACCAGACCGGCCAACTGCCAGCCAAACAGGTGCTCGCCCAGAATCAAGTAGGCCAGGACAACGGACATGGCCGGCTCCAGGGTTCCGATGAGCGCCGCCTCACCCGAGTGGAAATACTGGAGCGCTTTCAGAAAGGCAAAGAAGCCGACGAATCCGCCGACCGCGGCCATGTAGAGGGCTGGCCCCCACAGTTCGGGCTGAAGATCAGCATGGACTAACTGCCAGGGAGGCCGGAGCAAAAGTAGGGTGAGGAAGGCGAAGGTGGTATAGTAGGGGGCGACGACTCCAGCCGAGAGCCGCGTCACATGGCGACGACTCAACACAAAGAAAATTGCATAGCAGATCGCGTTCGCGAGAGCCAGGATCGAGCCGAGATTGACCCTCATCCCCAGTGCCTGAACATTCTCTCCAAGGGTCAAGAATGCAGCCCCAACGAGGGCGGCCGCTAAGCCGAGGATTCGAGGACGAGTGATCGGCACCCCGTTTAGGATCCGATCCCCCACAGTGACCCACGACGGATAGGTGGCAAAGAGCAGCGCGACGTGTGAGGCGGGGATGCGGGCTAGCGCTAGCACCGAGAGGGTGGAAGCCACGCCACTCCCTAACGCACCAAGCAATCCAACACGCAGTAGCAGCCCCGATGGGAGCCGCACTACTCTCCGACACAACACCGCATAAGTCCAATGGAGTGCGAGACCAAAAGCAAAGCGCACAGCAACCAAGGTCAGTGGGTCCACGTCCTGGCGTAACGCGATCTTGGCGACTATGGCTTGCGAGGCGTACAGGGTGACCCCTATCAGCATGTAGGTCAAGCCAACCAGTTGGTCGTGCACAAGAGGTCGCCCTTCTCCCCGGCAGTAAGTCACAATCGCTTGCGGCGAGGCGGCACTGGCATCAGGGCGAGATGAAAGCGCCGCCAGTCACCATGATGTTCTCGGCATTGATATAGCTGGCCTCAGACGAGCAGAGAAAGGTGATGACCGCGGCGACTTCCGCAGGTCGTGCCATACGCGGAATCGGATGGTGCTTGTAGCGCTCCCTGATCTCCTCTTCCGTTTCCGGCCATAGACCTTCAGCCCACAACTCGTGCGACCGTTCTGTCTCGGTATCTCCTTGAGAGATGGCATTGCAAGTGATACCATGCCGGCCAAGCTCGATGGCGATCTGGCGCGTGAAGCCGAGCACTCCCGCTTTTGCAGCCGAATAGGCGGGTGACCAGGCAAGTGGCTCACCGTGGGTTCCCGCACTCGAGGCAATGTTGACAATCCGGCCCCAACCCTTCTTTTTCATAAAGGGTACCACGGCCTTGGTGCACCGGAACTGGCTCCCGAGGTTGAAGTCCACTACGCGAGCCCAGTCCTCCTCGGATATCTCCTCGAGAAAACGTGGTGTCTGCAAGCTCCCACCGGCACTATTGACCAGGATATCGACGCTACCGAAGATGTGGACCGCGCGCGCGACCATCTCCTGGACCTGCTGGGGCTTGGTCACATCCGCGTTGACGGCCAAGACGTCCGCGCCGGTCGCCTTGACGTCCGCTTCCGCCTGTCGCAGGCGCTCTTCGACGATATCGTTGAGGACGATTGCGGCGCCTTGCGCTGCCATCTGCAAAGCAGCTTCCTTCGCGATGCCTCGCCCCGAGCCGGTCAGCAGCGCCACTTTCCCTTCGAATGTCATCTGCTTCCCCTTTCGGCATTGTCCACGATGGATGAAGTACAGAGTCATAGTTCGTACTTCTCAGCCTTATCAGGACACACGCATTGTTTGGATACAGGTAGGAGTGCGACGAGCGTTCAGACCGCGAGTACTCGTGCAGGGTTTTCGACCAGCATTGTGCGTAGGGCAGCATCCATGATCCCCATCCTCTCGCACATGAAGCTGACGTTGGGGAGCAGGTGATCGTATCTCCACCCACCATAGCGACGCAGGTTCGTCTTGAAACAGACGTCTTGCGAGAGGCACCCATGTTCGATCATCTCGAGCAGTGCCGCAGCGCGCTCCGTGTCCTGTGGCTCTGCCCATAGCGTACGGTAAGACCCGGGATGGAGCGCGTAATAGTGCTCGTGGCCGAAGCAGTCAGACTCGATGAAAAAGCCTTCATCGGCAGCGGCGCGGTAATACTCTGCCTTCATTGGCTCATCGATATGCCAAAAAGATGACGCGCTGCGAGTCGACCCCCTCGGCTTTAATGATTGCCATCACGTGAGCAATCTCCACCCCGTTGGCTCGCGAGCCAAACAGGCCAAGGCTGGCCATGCCCACCGCTTCGTCACCGCACTCGGGAACCGGTGAGGCGTCAGGCAGAGTCCCGGCCAATCAGCCCGGCAGAGCAACTGCCCATGCATGAGCGTAACGCCGAGCTCTGCCGGGCTGATTGCACGGGTAATGGTCATGACTGGCTTGCTGTCAGTCGCCACTGTCTCTACCCCCACGAGGGAACCTGGCTGGAGATCAACCGAAGATTGCCCAACCAGCTCTTGCGCAGCAAAGCAGAGAAGTTCTACGGAGGCAAGCTTATACGACCACCAGTTGGCGCTCGAAGTTAGTCAAGGTCTCCCGGCCATCCTCTGTTATAAGCACAACCTCACCGCACGCTATGCTGTACTTGCGATCATGGAACTCGAGGTGTGGGACCAAGTGAAAGACCATGCCTGGTTGAAGTGGACTGGGATCGTCCGGCTGTAAGGACATGGCGTAGGTCTCCGGCCATTGCAGTCCGATTGTGTAGCCCGCTCGGTGCTGAAAGTAGGGGAGATAGTTGGTCTCTTCAAACGCCTTCTCACATACTCGCTGCACCTCGCCAGAGGTCACACCTGGGTGCATTGCCGCGATTGTTCGCCGGAGCGCCAGCGTGACAGCCTGCGCTGCGCGCTCGACGTGCTCGTCCGGCTGACCAAGAACTGCCGTGCGTAGCAGGGGGACGGTGTAGCCTTGCACCCGGCAGGAAATCTCGAAGAAGACGATGTCCCCGCGCTCAATCCTCTTTCCATTCCAGCTCGCGTGGGGAATTACAGACCGCTCACCTGCCACGATGAAATTGGTATTAACCATGTGTTCGCTACCAGCCAGAATAGCGGCCTGATAGACGGCAGCCGCCAATTCGTTCTCGCTTTTCCCCTCTTCGATAGCGGCCACCCCCGCCCGCATCGCCGCTTCGACCGCTCTCGCGGCCTGGCGCATATATTCAATCTCAGCCGGAGACTTGATCATGCGGAGTCGTTCCACCACACCGGCGCTGTCCACGAGCGTCGCCCGTGGTAAGAGTTCCTGTAGCCGTTCGAACTCCTCCGCTGAGACACGATTCTTTTGGATGCCGATCTTCCCATTCGCGAGGTCGAGCCCCGCAAGCAAGGCCCGAACCACCTGTAACGGATCCGCCCCTGGTCGGTATGAGGTCCAGTCCTCAATCCAGTTGAAGTGCTCGGCGTTGTACTCCTCAGTCACATAGATCAACAACCGCGGTGGGCCATCGCGCGGGACGATCAGATACTGAGGCGGCCCCCAGTTCATAGAGAGCCCGCTCAGGTAGTAGAGATTCTCCGCGCCACTGACGAGAAGAGCATCAACTCCCGTCAGCTCCATCTGGCGGCGGAGCCGGTCTCGGCGTTCCTCGTACTCCCCTATCGAAAACGGAAGGTTACTGGCTACTGACATCCACCTCTCCCCGTCGGCACCCAGATTGCGTGCGTGTCGATGCCGATCAACTGTGCGTGAGTCAAGTTCGGGATATTCGCATCAAGATCTCAGCGGAGCATGTCGTTTCGCAGTTCTTGATTACAGGCCCAAGCAACGATTGCCGGGCCAGTAGAGGTTGGCGCGGATGGTAGACAAAGAGGGTGTTGAGTTCGCGCGATCTTCAGCGGAGAGCCGTGTGACCAGATATGTCAAATCTTATAACAAAGACCGCGGTTTTTGTCAATACTCTCTTGACACATGGCGGAATTCGTCGTATTATGGCGGCACCCTCGTCGCAGGGACCTCGCCTCAGCGAGAACACCCTCAATACATCCTCTCTCGACTGCCTACTGTTACTCAAGGGGAGGAGACATGCTCATGAGATTCCAGGGGAGAGTCGCGTTGGTCACCGGATCGGGTCGTGGGATCGGGAAGGCGACGGCGTTGCGCCTGGCTCGCGAGGGGGCAGCGGTCGCTATCAATGACGTGGTCGAAGAGCGTCTACAGCAAGCGCGGACCGACTTCGATGCAATTAGCGCACAGCTCTTGACAATCAAAGCCGATGTCACCGATACCCAGCAGGTGCGCCAGATGGTCGATCAGGTCGTCGAACGATTCGGCCGGCTCGACGTTCTGGTGAACAACGTGGGCGCCAGTTGGGGCTCGACCAAGATAGACGTGGATGAGGCTGACTGGGACCGGATTCTCGACGTGAATCTCAAGAGCGTTCTCCGGTGTGTGCAGGTCGCCGTTCCCCATATGGTCAGACAGGGCGGCGGTAAGATTGTCAATATCGCTTCGAGCGCAGGACGCTACCGCTCGCTCTTCGCCGGCCACCCGTATGTCTGTGCCAAAGCCGGCATACTTGGGTTCACGCGTCAGCTCGCATTCGAACTGGCCTCTAAGGGGATCAACGTCAACTGCGTGGTGCCCGGGAATATCGGAACAGAGGAAGGCGAGAAAGACTGGGCGAACCTTCCAAAAGATCTCACAGATTTCATCATGGACTCCACACCGATTCGGCGTCTGGGGAAGCCCGAAGAAATCGCGGCGGCCATCGCGTTCCTGGCCTCAGATGACGCCAGCTATGTTACGGGTGTCGCCCTCGATGTAAACGGTGGATTGTGGATGGCCTGATTCTGGGCGAGGCAGACATTGTAGCATCCTCTCATCGTCAGATCCGGTCTCTTTGACTGGGGCGGACATTCGTGGTCGATCCTCCTGTAGCCTCGTTGCTACAGCGAGAGGGTACAGGCACCGTCCATCGCCTGTGGCCACACTAACCGTCAGCCGGACACCATTCATTCGTGGATAGCATTTCCACTCCAATCGCAGAACAACGCGCCGGGTCGTGCTATTTTCCTCTCGATACGAACAGCTACCCCGGCGACATTCAACCTCCCAGCACCTTCGTCAGAAAGTGGGGGCGGAGGGGTGTTGCGCGCGGCTGAGCCACGCGCAAGACCCCCTTACCCCCAACAGAGCGGAGCCATGTGATGGCCGACGACATTATGGTACGTCTGAGCGACGTACATAAGTGGTATGGCGACCTCCATGTTCTCAAGGGCATCGATCTGGAGGTGCGGCGCTCGGAGAAACTGGTGCTGATCGGGGCCAGCGGCTCCGGGAAGACCACGATCCTGCGCTGTGTAATCGGCCTGGAGCACATCGACCATGGCGCGATCGGGATTGAGGGGGAAACGTTTCAGTCGGCAGTTGATGGCCGACTCAGCTCTCCAAGCGAGAAGAACATGCGGCGCCTCCGCAACAAAGTTGGCATGGTCTTCCAGCAGTTTAATCTTTTCCCCCATATGACAGTCCTCGAAAACATCATCGAAGCTCCGGTCTACAGCAAGAAAGTTCCGAGATCCGAAGCCATCTCCAAAGCAGAATGGCTGCTTGACAAGGTGGGGTTGCTGGATAAGCGCGACGTCTATCCCTCCAGACTTTCGGGAGGTCAACAGCAACGCACGGCTATCGCACGAGCACTGGCGATGGAACCCGATATCATGTTGTTCGACGAGGTCACCTCCGCTCTAGACCCGGAATTGATCGGCGAAGTCTTGAACGTCATGCGCCAACTGGCCCGCGAGGGCATGACAATGCTCATCGTCACCCACGAGATGGGCTTCGCGAATGAGGTGGCCGACCGAATTATCTACATGGACGGAGGGCTCATTATCGAAGAGGGTCCACCTGAGCTGATCTTCAAACAACCATCCCACGAACGGACCCAGTCCTTCCTGCGCGCGATTCTGGAGCATTAGCGCCATGAGCCCCAGTTTCATGAACGACGAGATCCGCGGGCTGATCGAGAATCATCGGCTGGGCTGGACCCTGGCCCGTCCGTTCTACACGGATTCCGCGGTGTATGAGCTAGAGGTCGAGCGGATCTTCCGGAAGTCCTGGCTCTTTGCCGGCCACATTAGTCGGATCCCGAAGCCGGGTGATTACTTCCTCTACGAGTTCGACGGCGAGTCGTTGATCATCATCCGCGCCGACGACGACAGGCTGCACGCGCTCTTGAATGTCTGCCGCCACCGCGGCTCGCGAGTCTGTCCTGATGAGTCCGGGCACGTACACTACCTCGTATGCCCGTACCACGCTTGGGCATACGAGCGTGACGGCAGACTGAAAGCCGCCCGACTGATGCCCGACGATTTTGACCGGACGCAGTTCGGGCTTTGCGAGGCCAGGCTTCAGGTGCTCGAAGGCTTCATCTTCGTGAGCCTGGCCGATGATCCGCCGGACTTTACGCCGGTTGTACGAGATATCCGGCCCCATCTCGAGCCGCACGAATTCGGTCAGGTCCGGATCTGCCACACAGCACGCCGCCTCGTCAGAGCGAACTGGAAGATTCTCGCCGAAAACTTTCGTGAGTGTTACCACTGCGGCCCGTCGCACCCCGAGTTGTGCCGCACTCTGCTGTTAGCAGCGGCGGTCGGTTCCCCGAGACTTACGCAAAAAGAACGACACTTGAACGAGCAAGCGATGGCTCGATGGCGGCAGATGGGGCTGGTCACAGATCGTGTCGCGCACACAGTCGAGAACTGGTTTCAGGCATACCGTGTGCCGATCGGCGAGGGCATGGTGAGCTTGACCCTGGATGGCCAATTTGTCGCGCCGCCAATGGGCTGCTTCGGAGACCCGGAGGAGGTCGGTCACCTGAATGTTGCGATCCTACCCACCTTCTGCCTCGAAGCCAGTGTCGATCACGCCCTGATCATGTGTTTCACACCGGTTGGGCCGGCACTGACCCGACTGCAAATGGACTGGCTGGTTCGTGGTGACGCCGTGGAAGGCGTTGATTACGAGGTCGAGCGCGTCACCGAGATGTGGCAGATTGTGGGCGACCAGGATTGGAAGCTCTGCGAGGACACCCAAGCCGGTGTCACCTCGCGCCACTATCAACCGGGGCCATACGCAGAGATTGAATCGAAACCGGACATTTTCGTGCGCTGGTATCTGCGGCAGTTATGAGGGAGGAACGCCATGCTGCTGAAGGGAAAGGTGGCGATGGTGACCGGCGTAGGGCGCGGGATCGGCAAAGCAACCGCCCTGGCCCTCGCTAAAGAAGGCTCGAATCTCGTGCTAGCTGAACTGAATGAGGAGACCCTATTTCGCACCACTGACGAGGTGCGGGCCATAGGGGCCGAGGTCGTTGCGAGGCAGACCGATGTGACCGACAGTGAGCAGGTCCATGCGATTGTCGCGGCCGGGATCGAACGGTTCGGACGAATTGATGTTCTGGTCAATAACGTGGGCGGCAATTGGGGCGGGATGTCGGTCGACGTCGATGAAGAGACCTGGCACAAGATCCTCGATCTCAATGTGACCAGCCAGTTTCTCTGTGCCAAGGCGGTCGTCCCGCACATGCAGGCCCAACGAGATGGCCGCATCGTGAATATTGCCTCCAATGCCGGCCGCTACATGTCCCGCTACTTTGCCGGTCTCCCCTACTGTGCCGCCAAGGCCGGTGTCTCTGGGTTGACCCGCGAACTGGCGTACCGTCTCGCCCGTGACGGCATCCGCGTCAACGCGATCGAGCCCGGCCACGTCTTCACGGAACTGACCGCGGAAGACTGGCCGCGGTTCTCCGACGAACTGAAGAAAACGATCATTGACGAGATTCCCTTGAGCCGGATGGCCGAGCCGTCTGAGATTGCAGATGCCATTGTCTTCCTGGCGTCCGATGAATCGAGCTACATGACCGGCGCCACTCTCGAAGTCAACGGCGGGCTATGGATGTCCTGAAGACTGGTCTGGGTGCGGTAGAAAGGAAGCCTGGTATGGAGCTGGAGAATAGAGTTGCGATCATCACCGGGTCCGGCCAAGGGATCGGCAAAGCGACAGCCACAGCACTTGCGAAGGCAGGGGCCTGCATTGTGTTGAACGATATCGTCGCGGAGCGGGTCCAAAAAACCGCGCGCGAGATTGAGGCTCTGGGAACCAAAGTGCTGGCCGTGCCCGGTGATGTGACTCGGACCGATGATATCGCAAACATCGTCAATCAGAGCCTGGAGACGTTCGGCAAGATTGATATCCTGGTCAACAACGTGGGGATTACTCGTGGTGTGCCGGGGGTTGAGATCGACGAGAAGGACTGGCGTGCGGTCCTCGAACTCGATGTGACGGCCCACTATCTGTGCGCGAAGGCGGTCGTACCGCTTATGAAAGCTCAACGATCCGGCAAGATCGTGAATATGGCTTCACAGATCGGAAAGTACCGCTCCTCGATTGTCTACGGCGGTACGCTGGCCCTGGCGACGGCAAAAGCGGCAGTGCTCGGTTTTACCCGGCAACTGGCTTACGAGCTGGGGCAGTACCGAATCAACGTGAACGCCGTCGCGCCTGGAAATATCTTGACGGAAGAGGGCGAGAAGGATTGGAACGGCCTGCCCGAGGAAATGCGGACGCGAGTGCTCAGGGAAACGGCGATGGGTCGTCTCGGACGTCCGGAAGAGATCGCCAGCGTGATCAAGTTCCTGGTATCAGATCGGGCCCGTTACATCACCGGGCAGACCTTGCTCGTCAACGGCGGCTGGTGGATGTCTTAAGAGGAGGAAGAAGGGATGCGCTTAGAAGGCAGGGTGGCGTTAATCACCGGCTCTTCAAGAGGAATCGGGCGGGCCACTGCGCTGATGATGGCCCGTGAGGGCGCCGATATCGTCGTCAATGGGCGCAGTGAAGAACGAATCTGGAATGTTGTGGCCGAGATCGAAAGCTTGGGCCGGAGGGCCTTGGCTGCTCCCGCCGACGTCGGCGTCACCAGTGAGGTCAACGCCATGGTTGAAAGAGCCGTTGAGACATTCGGCCGGATAGACATCCTCGTGAACAACGCGGGCGGAACCTTCCCGGCGCCGTATCGCTTCTTCCTCGATTACTCACTTGAGGATTGGTGGAAGGTCGTCGATCTGAACTTGACCAGCCAATTTCTCTGCTGCCGCGCAGTCGTGCCCCACATGAAGAAGAACAACTGGGGCCGGATCATCGGCGTCTCGTCGATTGCCGCGGTGTGGGGTGTTCCGACGCTCTGGTCGCCCGCCTACTGTGCCGCCAAGGCAGGCGTTCTGGGCCTGACGAAGCAACTGGCGCTCGAACTGGGCCCCTACGGCATCACCATCAACGCCGTCTCCCCGGTTGATACCATCACCGAGCGAATGGAAGAGCTCTCCAGTGGGACGTCAGCTTGGCCGGAGAGCGGTGAAGAGACGGTGGCTCGCTACAAAACCTATCCCCTAAGGCGCCTCGCCGAGGCCACGGAAGTGGCCTCAGTCATCCTCTTCCTTTCCAGCGAGGAGGCCAGTTATATCAGCGGCGAGAACCTGATTGTCAGTGGTGCGAGCTATGGACGCTGGGCGCAGAGCCGATTCCTGCAAATCGAGCGCGAGAAGGCCGAGGCGCTGCGGAAGGGGAATGAGCCGTGAGAAGACTGGAAGGCAAAGTCGCCCTCGTCACTGGTGCGGGCCAGGGCATTGGCAAAGCCACCGCAGTCAAAATGGCTCGTGAGGGGGCCAGGGTTGTCTTCAACGACATCTTCGATGAGCGCCTCAGGCAAGCTGAAGCCGACATCCAGGCACTCGGTGGCGACGTGCTTGCGGTCAAGGCCGACATGACCCGCCAGCATCAGGTGGAGGGCTTCGTGGCCCGGGCCCTGGATCGTTTCGGCCAGATTGACGTGCTGGTCAACAACGTCGGCGGAACCTACGCCTCCACCAAGCGCTTCTTGCACGAACTCGAGGACGCCGACTGGCATAATACCCTCGACCTCAACCTGACCAGCAACTTTCTCGCCACGCGGGCGGCGCTGCCTCATATGCGGAAACGTGGATCGGGCAAAATCATCAATGTCGCCTCGCTCGCGGCAGTGATGGGCGAGCCGCTCATCTGGTCGCCACCGTATGCAGCCGCGAAGGCAGCGGTGCTGGGCCTCACCCGGCAGCTCGCAATCGAGCAGGGACCCTACGGCATTACTGTGAACGCCATCGCGCAGGCAGACGTTCTCACCGAACGCACCCTCGAGCATCTGGCGGGAACGAGCTGGCCAGAGACCTACGATGAGATGATGAAGCGATTCACCCACTATCCGTTGGGGCGTCTGGCCCAACCCGAGGAAATCGCCAATGTGATCTTCTTTCTCGCCACAGACGGCGCGAATTTTATGAACGGCGAGACAGTTCTCGTGAGTGGAGGCGTCTGGTTTGGGTAGATCGTCCTGATTGGAGAGGTGAAGGTGAGATTTCAAGGCAAGACTGCAATTGTGACCGGCTCGGGTCGCGGCATCGGGAAGGAGAGCGCACTGATCCTGGCGTCGGAAGGCGCCAACGTTACGATCAACGACATCCGCTCCGATCTCCTCGAGCAGACCGCTGCAGAGCTCAGGGCGACCGGCTCCCGGGTGCTGGCAATCGAGGCCGATGTGACCGATGAGGCTCAGGTGCAACGGATCGTGGCGCAAACGGTCGAGGCCTTCGGCCAGATCGATATCCTCATCAACGTTGTCGGCGGCACTTACCCCTCAACGAAGCGGTTCCTGGAGGAGATCGGCGACGAGGACTGGCACAACTTGCTCAATCTCAACCTGACCAGCCATTTCCTCTGTAATCGGGCGGTGGTCCCCTACATGCAGAAGCGCGGGTATGGTCGGATCGTAGGCGTTTCGTCCATTGCCGCTGTCTGTGGCGAACCTCTTCTCTGGTCACCACCCTATGGCGCCGCGAAAGCGGCGGTGCTTGGCCTGACCCGCCAACTCGCGATCGAGCTGGGTCCGTACGGCATCACCGTCAATGCAGTCGCCCAATCGGACACGATGACCGAGCGGATGTACGAGCACTTCAAGGGGAACTGGCCGGAGACGGAAGCGGAGTTCCGGACCAGGTTTAGCCAGTACCCTCTGGGTCGTCCCTCGCAACCCCATGAGGTTGCTCGGGTCATCGCCTTCCTCGCGTCCGACGAGGCGTCTTTCGTGACGGGTGAAACCACCCTGGTCACAGGCGGAGCCTATATTGAGTAAACACTGATATGGAGAAGGAACATGCCAACGATTCATGTGCACTGGCTGAAGGGCCGCAGCCAGGAGACCCGCGAGAAGGTTGCGAAAGCATTTATCGAGGCTATGGCCTCGATCGAGGGGACACATGTCAAGGGGCCATCCGATGTCGAGATCTGGTTCCACGATATCGAGCCGGGCAGCCTCTTCAGTAATGGCAAGGCTTTGCGACCGGGCTGGATGGACGAGGAGGGTGAGTAGACTGCTCGACTAAGCGGGAAAGTCTACTCAGGTAGAGCCGCCTGTTCCTCGGCCGGAACGGAAGGATCGCCATGAGCCTATCAAAACCATCTCAGGTATCGCTCAATGACCCAGCCCGGTTTGGCCTCGTTCTCTTTACAGGAACGCTCCTGATTCAGCTCTTCCACGAGGCCGAGCACGTCTTTCAGTTCCTCCAGAAGTACCACTGGCACTGGCAGAGCTACCCCGGGCTGCTCGGTCAATGGTTCGATTTCGAATGGGTCCACTTTCTCTACAACGCGGCCCTCGCGATTGCACTGCTTGCTACGTGGGTGACACACCGCCGGAATCCCGGCATCTGGCGGGCCAGTGGCCTCGGATCCGCGGCCTTGACCTTCCTCGTTGTCTTCCAGGCCTACCACTGGTTCGAGCACCTGATCAGGCTCATCCAGTACATCAATCATGTGCCGACCCCCCCCGGCCTTCTCGGCCAGATCTTTCCGCAACTGGAGTTGCACTTCTGGCTCAATGGGGTGGTTACGGTCACCATGTTGGTTGCGTACGGGCTCTTCCTGCCCTGGCGCATCCGTCCGCCCAAGCCGGAGACGGCGCAGCTTTGCGTGGTTCTCGATTCCGGTCATTGACGGAGGGGGCGATACTCGTAATCTTGCTGCACGTCAGTCCGACCTCGCCGGAGGGACTGGTACTCGTTCTGGTGCTCCTGGTTGCAGCGCTGTTGGCGCTGCACCACGCGCTGCGCCTGCCGCAGCTTCCAAAGTACCAACACAAGCCGAGCGAGGGTCGGTGGAGAGAGGACCGTGGGGATCCCATTCGCTGAACTCGTTATCGGAGCGGCGATGGTGGTGGCGCTCGCCGGCCTCTACCGGGCCATCCGCCTGCCCCGGCTGACAGCGTATCAGGAGGCGCCCATCTCGGCGAGATTCAAGCGCTTCTCCTGGCTCGTCATCTTGATGTTGCCATTGGTGCTGGCCGTGCCGCTCTGGCCTGTATTGAGGCCGCGGAGCCCGGTGCGGCTGCTTCTCTCAACCACTGCCTTCCTCTATAAGGATTCTGGGGCGATACAGGGCAACAGCCTCCTTCTCATGGTGACGCCGGCTCAAAGCCATATCCCTCAGGGAGGAGTTCTTCCAATTTTCTACGGCGTAGAGAACAATCGGCCCGAGACGGCGCGCGGTCGCTTGTTTGCTGAGGTGATTCTGCCGGACGGTCGCGTGATCCCAACCAAGGAGGTCAATGGTACTCCCTTCGCGCTTGATCCCCTGGTCAAGACCGGGGAACTGGTGAATTTTGATATTGGCGCGCTGACGGATGCTAGTGGCGAGATGACGCTGCGCTTCAGATGCGTTGAAAATGGTGTCGAGATGGGCCAACGCGCGGTTGCCTTCACGGTCGGCGAGTCCGGGCCGACTTTCTTCAAGGATGTCACTGCCGAGGCCAACGTTCTGGTAGAGCACAGGCCCAATCCCCACGACGAGTTGCCTTTTGGCAATGGGGTCGCCTTTACAGATTACGACACTGATGGTTGGGTCGATATTTACATCACTAACCAACTCGGTAGCAACGCGCTGTTCCGTAACAACGGTAATGGGACGTTCACGGATCAGGCGAGAAGCGCGGGCGTCGACCTGCCCGATGCTTTGAGCACCGGTGCCCTCTTCGCGGACTACGATAATGACGGCGACCGTGACCTGTACGTGTTACGGTACGGTCCGAACGTGCTCTTCCAAAACAATGGCGACGGGACCTTCACGGACGTCACAGCCGTCGCAGGTGTTGGCAACCGGGGGCGGGGGGTCAGCGCTGCTTGGGGCGACTATGACCGCGACGGCTACCTGGACCTTTACGTCACCAATCACACGTCTAAGCTTACCCAGGATTTCTCCCATGTTCGGTCCGGCGGTGCCGCTCAACCGGACCCTGGCGCCCGTGATGCACTCTACCACAATAACAGGGATGGGACTTTCACCGATGTCACTGACCTCTTGGGTCTAGACCGACAGAAGACCGGAATGGGCTTCGTCGCGAGCTTTGTGGATTACGATAACGACGGCGACCCGGATATCTATCTGGTCAACGATGTCTATGTCGGCCGAGCCTACGGTGGCAACCTGCTCTGGCGAAATGACGGCCCGAGCCGGAACGGGAGATGGCGGTTCACGGAGCTGAGCGAAGCAGCACGGGTCAACGCCGCCATCTTCGGGATGGGGCTCGCCGTGGGTGACTATGACAACAATGGATTTCAGGATCTATTCATGTCGAATGTCGGCCGCCCGGTGCTCTACCGGAACAGTGGGAACGGGACGTTCAGGGACGTCACGGACTGCGCAGGTATCGCGCACGCCCACATTAACGACGCAAACGCTGTGAGTTGGGGGGTTGGGCTCTTCGACTACGACAATGATGGCTGGCTGGACGCCTATGTGAACAACGGCAACATGATGTACTTCGGTCCAAGTGTCGAGTCCGATCCGCTCGATCAGCCCAACTCTCTGTTCCGCAACAACCGCGACGGGACCTTCACCGACGTTTCCGGCCTGAGTGGAGCTGATAATCCCCTCAAATCGCGAGCGTTGGCGTACGGCGATTTCAACAATGACGGATACCTGGATCTGTACGTAAGTAACTTTGACGGCCCGACGGCCCTGTACCGCAATGAGAGCCACAGGAACAACTGGCTCGTGATCAAGCTTGAAGGAACGAGCAGCAATCGCGATGCGATCGGCGCCAAGGTTCGAGTCTCCGCCGCTGGCATTACCCAGTTGCGGGAGCTTCGCAGCGGTGAGCATCACGGCTCGGCCAGCGAGATCGGGGCCTTTTTCGGGCTTGGGCAGAGCCGGAACGTCGATCGTCTTGAGATCCTCTGGCCGAGCGGGCTGGTCCAGACCTTTGCCAACGTGTCTGTGAACCAGCGGCTGCATATCGTGGAAGGTGACACCGACCGACCGGCGGCAGCCCGAGAAGCCGGCAAATAGGACCTGGACCGTTCGTCTGCTGAGACCGATTCTTGGATGTGTTCAACCTAATGGAGTGAAACACGATGCGATTTGAGAATCAAGTAGCGATTGTGACCGGCGCCGGTCAGGGCATTGGCAAGGGCGTGGCCAAACTGCTCGCCGCGGAGGGTGCGAAAGTAACGGGCTGCGATCTGGTCGGGGAACGCATCGAGGCCACCGCCAGGGAGATCAGGGCGGCCGGCGGGGAATGCCTCGCCACTGTGACCGACGTGACCAACGAACGGCAGGTCCAGGAGATGGTCGACCAGACGATAGCGGCCTTCGGCAGGATCGATATTCTGATCAACAACGTCGGCGGTGTCTTCGGTCTGGAGAAATCCCTCAGGGAGATCTCGGATGATCTTTGGCACAAGACGCTGGATGTGAACCTGACAAGCCAGTTTCTCTGTAGCCGCGCGGTCGTGCCCCACATGAAACGACAGGGTTACGGCAAGATCGTCAACATGTCGTCGCTCGTCGGGGTGAGACCGAAACTCAGTGACGCCTTACCCTACGTTGCCGCGAAGGGCGCGGTTCTTGGGCTGACACGCCAGCTTGCCTTCGAACTCGGACCGCACGGAATCAATGTCAACGCCATCGCCCACACCGATACAATCACTGAACGATTCTACGAACAGATTGAGGAGGCGAGTTGGCCCGAAACGGTCGAGGAAGTACGAGCCCGTCATGCTCAGTACCCATTGGGCCGGCCGGCGGAAATCGAGGATGTCGCCAGGGTCGTCGCTTTTCTCGCCTCGCGGGCCGCCGACTATGTCTTGGGCGAGACGATGATTGTGAGTGGTGGGAACTTCATGGTTTGAGAGAGGTGAAACATGAGATTCGAAGGCAAGGTCGCTCTCGTGACTGGCGCGGGGCGGGGCATCGGGAAGGCCGCTGCGATGATGATGGCCCGCGAGGGGGCAGTCGTCGTCTTCAACGACATTCGAGACGACCTCCTGGCGCAAGCGAGGGAGGAAGCCACGGCGGTAGGCACCGAGGTGCTTGCGATCAACGCCGACGTGACCCGGCGCCCAGCAGTCAAGGCCATGGTCGATCAGGTGATCAAGAGCTTCGGTAAGATCGACATTTTGGTCAACAACGTCGGGGGCAGCCTCAGGACACCCCGCTTCATCGAGCAAATCTCGCTGACAGACTGGTGGCGCGTAATCGATCTCTGCCTGACAACCCAGTTCCTCTGCTGCCAGGCAGTCGTGCCACACATGCAAGCCCGGAAATACGGCCGGATTGTCAACGTGTCGTCCGTCGCCGGTACCTTCGGCGAGCCGCTGATCTGGTCGCCGAGCTACTCGGCGGCCAAGGCGGGCGTGCTGGCGCTCACTCGGCAACTGGCCCTGGAGCTCGGGCCGGACGGCATTACTGTGAATGCGATTGCCCAGGGCGACACGACCTCAGAACGAACCCAGGAGATCTGGGCAAGCGGATTGTGGCCGGAAACGATGGAGGAGCTGAACCAGCGTTACCAGCGCTATCCGATCAAGCGGCCGGCAACGCCGGAAGAGATCGCGGCCGTCATCGTCTTTCTGGCATCCGATGACTCGGGCTACATCACGGGTGAAACTGTGAACTGCAACGGCGGACAGTTCATGGTCTAGACCGAAGGAGGTGATTCCTCGCAGAGTCTTTCTTCAGATTCCGTTCGGGTCCGTGCAGACCGCAAGTTGCTCTCGTGAACCATCCTGGCTTTCTCAAGGGGGAGGAACAAATGTCCCACTACAAGAAGCGCCTCGCACTGCTGCTGTTATTGCTCATAGGCTTCGTACTTGTTTCCTGCGGCCAGCCAGCGACACCGCAAACAGTCGAAAAGGTGGTGACGCAGGTTGTGGAAAAAGTTGTGACGCAGGTTGTGGAGAAGGAGGTAACTCAGGTCGTTGAGAAAGAGGTGACTACGATCGTCGAGGTCCAGGTAGAGCCGACGGCTGGGCCATTCCTCGAAAGAGCCCGCACCGACGGTCTTCGCGTTGGCTTCGTTCAGGAGAAGCCATTCGGCTACGTCGACGATCAAGGCAACTGCACCGGCATCGACATCGAGGTCACCCGTGAGGCGGCCAAACGCCTGGGCATCAACGAGATTATCTGCGTCCACCTCGCCTGGGAGGGGCTGATCCCGGGGTTGCTCGCAAGCCGCATCGACGTGATCCCGGTCGGGATGGCGATCAGGCCAGAGCGGTGCGAGGTCGTACAGTTCACCGATCCCTACCAGGCACAGGGCATTGCGGCCCTGGTCTTGAAAGAGAATCCCAAAAACATTCACGGCTTCCAGGACTTTGTAGACAATCCAAACCTCAAACTTGGCGCGAGTATCGGGGCCTCAGAGTTGACCATCGCCCGGGAGCAGTTCCATATCCCCGAGGACCGAGCAATCGGCTACTCGGAGCAGGTCCAGGTCATCGATGATATTGTCGCTGGCCGAATTGACGCCGGCATGTATACGGCCCCCTTTGTCAACCGCTACATTCAGGAGCAGGGGCCGGACAGTGCCCTCGAGCGCGCGACTCCATTCGACTCGCCTTCTTATTTCAATACTGGTCACGGCTTCCGCAAGGACGACCCAGAGTTCGTGCAGCTTTGGAACAATACTCTCCTCGAGATGAAGCGCGACGGGACAATCGCGAAGATTGCTGGCGAGTTTGGGTATACCGATGCGGACTTGCTCGGTGAGGACGCGAAGGTTGAAAACTGCTGCAGCGGTGATAACTGGCAGAACCGGGCCTGTCTTCCCAAGTAGCCACCCTCCCTCTCCAGTTCAGGTCAGGTTGAAATGGCTGGGTTCGGGCACGCGCTGAGGCGTGTCTGAACCCAGGTGGAGTATCATCGTCTGAGCGACCGGCTGCAACCGGATCGCGAGACGCGAGAGAGTGATCGCTCGATGGAACAGATTCGTGAGTTCGTCTCATTCCTCGCCGACGGGGCCGTCGTGACATTGGAGGTAACGCTCGCCACGGTGCCTTTGATGATCCTGATTGCCTTCATCGTCGGGCTGATACGGCTCTCTCGAAACCGGCTTCTCTACGGGATCGCCACCATCTACGTCGAGCTTATTCGCGGCACACCGCTCCTACTCCAGCTCTTTTACATCTTCTACGTGTTGCCGTTCGCCGGATTCGAGATCGAACCGTTCTCCGCGGCGGTCTTGGCACTTGGCCTAAACTTCGGCGGCTACCTCTCTGAAGTCGTGCGCGCCAGCTTCCAGTCTGTTGCCCGCGGTCAGTGGGAGGCAGCGGTCGCGTTGAATATGTCCCCTGCGCTTACCATGCGCAGGATCATCTTTCCTCAAGCAATACGCATCCTCCTACCGCCGCTGGGCAACAACATCATCGAGCTCTTCAAGGCAACCGCCATCGTCTCGTTAGTGTCTGTTCATGACTTGACCTACCAGGGGACTGTACTGACCACACGCACCTTTCAAACCGCTGTCATCTGGGTTCTCGTGAGCGGTTTCTATTTCTTGATGAGCTATCCCTCCACCTTTGTGGTTCGATGGCTGGAACGGCGTACCGCCTTCCCTTGATCGTCGCAATCGTGGGATCGGAGGAGTCTGGATGGTAGGAGCATAGGCCATTCATGGAAGTGATTGTCGAATTTATTCGACGCCATACGCCGCCCTTTAGTCTCGAAAAGTTTATCCAGTTCCTGCCCGAGCTGGCGAAGGGGGCGGTCGTCACCGTCCAGGTGACGCTTGCGGGCTTCGCGCTAGCGATGGTGCTCGGCCTCGTGATCGCTCTGGCCCGGATGTCGGACAAGGGCTGGCTGAGGAGGCCATTTACTGCCTTTCTCGAGATCATCCGGAATACACCCTTGCTTGTTCAACTCTACTTTGCGTTCTGGGTTTTGCCATCCGTCGGGATCAGGTTGCCGGCCTTCATCACGGGCGTGACGATTCTTGGGATCCATTACGGTGCCTACCTCTCCGAAGTATACCGGGCCGGGATCCAGGCAGTACCGCATAGCCAGGTCGAAGCCACCGTCGCCCTCAACATGACCCGAGCCCATGCCTTTCGTCGCATCATCCTGCCCCAAGCCTTCAGGACAATTATTCCGGCCATGGGGAACTACCTCATCGGCATGTTCAAGGACTCAGCCTTCGTGTCTGCGATCTCGATTCAAGAAATCCTCGCTCGGACGCGGTACCGCGCCTCAACGACCTTCCGTTTCTTCGAGCTTTATACCGCGGCGGCACTGTTTTACTTCATGATCAGTTTCCCGACAGCAAGAGTCGTCAACGCCATCGAGCGCAACCTGAGACGAGATTTGATCGAACCTCGCGTGGGAGCACCACGTGGACGTGTGCAAGGGATCGTCGCAAGCGCACGACGTTTCATCATGGGACGACCGGCGAAGGTGAAACGTGAAGTATGATCCTCGGCGCAGGTTCATGTCCTACGAGCATTCCTTCGTGATCTCACTGCGGTTGAGCGGTTCCCCTGAGTTCCCAATGCAAGGGGATGATCTGCACTGTATAAGGCAAGGAGTCGCACGGAATGGCAACAGATGTGGTCATGCCACTCCTCGGGTTAACGATGGAGAAGGGAACTCTGGTTTCCTGGCTGAAACAAGAGGGTGATCCCATCCACAAGGGGGAGGTGCTCTTTGAGGTTGAAACCGACAAAGCGACCCAAGAGGTTGAATCCCAAGTAACCGGCTTCCTGGCGAAAATCCTGGTCGAGCCCGGAACGACACTCCCCATCGGCGCGATGATCGCGATCATCGCGGAATCGGAGGCCGAGCTCAGAGCAATCCAGCAGGGGAGTATCAGTGTCCAGGAAGCGGTTGGTTCTGGACCAGCACGAGTTGAGCTGGAGGAGCGTGCACCTTATCAGGGGGAGCCAACCGCTCCTCAGGCCGCGGATCAGCCGACAGAAGCGCCAACGCCCGTCAGGGGTCGGGTCCCCGTTTCCCCGGCGGCGCGGCGTATCGCAGAAGAATACAATATCGCGTTGGAGACAATCACCGGCAGCGGGCCGGGCGGACGGATCATGCAGGCGGATGTCTTGCAGGCGATCAAGGCGCGTGAACGGGTCGCGGCCGACCAATCGGAGTACGTCGAGTTGACGCCGATCAGGAGACTGACGGCCCAGCGCATGGCCCAGAGCTTTCAAACCGTACCCCATTTTTACCTGTCCTCAGAGTTGGATGCCGCCGCTCTGGTTACTTTCCGCCGCGAGCGTCTCGCCTCGATTGAAGCCGAAAGCGGGGTGCGGCTGAGTTTTACAGACCTGCTGATCACGTGCCTGGCTCTGAGTCTCAAGAATCATCCCCTGCTCTACGCAACCTGGGAGGAAGAGAAGATCAAACTGAACCGGGCGATCAATATCAGTCTGGCGACCGAGACTGACCAGGGGCTGACGGTGCCGGTCATCCACGATGCGGATCGCCTCTCGCTGGTCGAGATCACCCGTCGGCGATCGGAGCTGATCGAGAAGGCTCAGGCCGGTGGGCTCTCGCTGGCCGACCTCTCCGACGGGACCTTCACCCTGACCAATCTCGGGATGTTCGATGTGGATGTGCCTCAGGCCATCATCAACCCGCCGCAGGCGGCAATCTTGGCAACAGGGGCCATCAAGGAGCGGGTGGTCGCCCGAGAGGGTGGGATCTACGTGCGCCCGACGATGCACGTGACGCTATCGGTCGATCATAGAATCGCGGATGGAGTTACGGCAGCCCGCTTCTTGCAGGACTTCCAGCACCTGATCGCGAACCTCGATCGGCTCAGGGCCGAAGTGGGGTAGACCGGAGAATTGCCTTATGCAAGCGAACACCCTGGAGGCGAAAGAGCTGCCGTTTCCAGTGTCCGTATACCAGGAGCGCGTGGAGCGGGTGCGGCAGGGAATGGCGGCAGCTGGCATCGAGGTCTTGTTGTTGCACAGCCCGGAGAATCTTTTTTATATCAGTGGGTACAACACCCCAGGCTACTACTATGGCTATCAAAGCCTTGTGATTCCTCTCGAGGCGGAGCCTTTCATGATCCTGCGGCGGGTTGAGGAGTCGAACGTTCGCGGGCGCTCGTGGCTCTCCAAGTGGGATATCTATACCGATACCGACGACCCAATCGATGTTGCAATCGGGGCACTCGTGCGCGAGAAGCTCGACCGGAAGTGGATTGGCCTGAACAGGGGGACCCGCTTCCTGACACCAGCCGAGTGCGAGAAGCTGCAGGCAGGCCTTCCCAACGCCACATTCGTCGATGGATACGGGCTGGTAGAAGCACTGCGCCGTGTGAAGTCGGAGCAGGAGATAGACTACCTCCGCCGCGCCGCCCGCGCGACTGAGGCCGGCATGGCCGCTGGCGTCGAGGCC
>DOUV01000750.1 GCA_003520455.1 Chloroflexota bacterium
CCACGGTCCGGCCGGCCGGGCGCGGGCGCAACTCGTGCCCCTCGCGCCAGGCCGCGACGATGCTGTCCGCTACTGTGGACTGGACGCAGACCATCCGCGGTCGCCGCTCGATCCAGCCTAAGCGTACCAGATCCTCGAAACCGAGCCAGGCGGCGACGAACTGGTCGCCGGTGCCCACGGGACAGATCACGACATCGGGGGTCTGCCAGCCGAATGATTCCGCCACCTCGTAGGCGAGGCTCTTCTTCCCTTCAAGCTTGTAGGGGCTGGCCAACCCCCCGCAATCGAAGACTCCCTCGACCTGGTCGATGAGTTGCTTGTAGGTCCGGCTGATCGCGTCGTAATCGCCCTCGACCAGAACGAGTTCGGTCGCGCAGGCGGCCATATGGTGTAGCTTTGGCTGGGCGCTGTGGGTCGGGGCGAAGATGAAAGACTTGAGCCCGGCGCGGGCTGAATAGCTGGCCACGGCCGAGCCGCCGTTGCCGGTCGTCACGAGCGCAGTCGCCCAGAAGCCGAACTCCAGCGCCGAGCTGACAGCCGTGGCCGAGGAGCGGTCTTTGAAGGTGCCGGTCGGGTTGGTGCCCTCGTACTTGATCCAGAGATCGTGCAGACCGAGAGCGGCCCCCAGGCGCGGAGCGTGCAGCAGCGGCGTTCGGCCCTCGTCCAGGCTGACAAAGTGCGCCGGGTCGGTCACCGGCAAGAGCGGCCAGTAGCGCCAGATGCCCGGTCCACCCAGCGCGTCGCGCGCGGCGGAGCGCAGCAATTCCCAGTCATACTGGACGACCAGCAGGCCGCCACATTCCGGACAGCGCCGCAGGTAGACTTTCGGGAAGCGGGCGCCACAGTTCCGGCAGCGCAGACCGGCCACGCGCTCCTGGAGGGTGTGCGTCAGTCGTCGGTTCACCGTCGCTCTAACTGAGTCCAGAGCGGCCTCCTTCTTGTTTACTCGCGCAGCCGTGGGTCGAGTGCATCGCGCAAGCCGTCACCCACAAAGTTGATACTGATGACTGTCAACGAGATCAGGGCACCCGGGTAGACAGCGACCGCCGGCGCTGTGCGCAGATAGCGCTGTGCGTTCTGAAGCATGTTGCCCCAGGATGGCGTTGGCGGCTGGATACCATAGCCGAGGTACGAGAGTGCTGATTCGAGCAAGATGCCGTTGGCAACTTGAAGTGTGGCTGCAACGATGATGGGGCCCAGAGTGTTGGGCAGGATGTGACGGATGACAATGCCCGGGGTCGGCACACCAGTCACCCGCGCGGCCTGGACAAACTCCCGTTCCTTGAGCGATAGGTACTCGGCCCGGATGATGCGGGCAACGCCCATCCAGGAGAGAAAGCCGATAATGAGCACGATAAACCTCAAGTTCGTCTCCAGGAATGAGCCCAACACCAACGCCAGGGGGAAGACCGGGATCGACAGCATAATATTGATGAAAGACGAAATCACGGTATCGATCCAACCACCGTAGTAGCCGGCGAGTGACCCCAACGCCACGCCTAGAATGACGGTGATGATTGACGAGACCACGCCCACGGTCAGCGAGATGCGCGCGGCGTAGACCAGCCGGCTCAGCATGTCCCGGCCGACATCATCGGTCCCGAGGAGGTGAGCGGCCCTGGGCGGCGCCAGGATATCCAGGCTGATTGCATCCGGATCATACGGTGCAACGACTGATGCGAAGAGCGCCACCAACCCGAGGACGAGCAAGACGACAGAACCCAACGCTGCCAGGCGGTGCTGCAAGAAAAAGTGCAGCACGCCCGGCCGACGTCGAGGCGCGATCTCAACCGTCGCCACCCCGGTTGTGGCTGGCGGAATGGCTGTATCCACCATGCTACCGGAGGCCGTTCCTTCCGTCATGGATTGCCCTCTGATCCTGGCAGGTTGATCCTCGTATATGGCGGGGGCGCACACTACGAGCGATCACGGATTACCCCAGTTTGATCCGCGGGTCGACCCATCCATATGTCAGATCCGCGATCAGGTTGCCCGCGACGGTCAACACGGCCATGATCATGAACGCCGCCATCAAGACAGGGTAGTCCCGCGATGTCAACGACTCGGCCAGCAGGCGGCCCATGCCCGGCCAGGCGAAGACGACTTCGGTAATCATCGCGCCACCGATCAGGTTGCCGCCCTGGAGGCCGATCAGCGTGACGAGCGGGAGCAGGGCGTTCCGCAGCGCGTGGCGGTAGATCACCGTACTCTCCCGCAGCCCCTTCGAGCGGGCCGTGCGGATGTAGTCCTGCGCCATCACGTCCAGCATCGACGAGCGGATGTAACGGCTCCAACCGGCAATGTACAGCGTGGCCAGGACCGACGCAGGGCCGATGATATGGACAAGGCGGTCCCAAAGGTGAAAGCCTACGCCGATCGTCGCGTTCCCGCCCGAGGGTAGGATCCTGTACCGGACCGAGAGGGTCAACAACAGCATCATCCCGAGCCAGAAGGTCGGGATCGAGATCCCGAGCATCGACAAGGTGCTTGCCAGATATTGGACCCAACGGCGCTTGCTCACCGCCGAGATGACTCCGAACGGTACGGCCAGAACAACCGCGATCACGAGGGCGGCGATCATCAGCTGGATCGTGTTGGGCGCGCGCCCAGCGAGTACGGTCGTGACCGGCTCGCGATAGCGAAACGAGGTGCCCCAATTGCCAGCCAATACCCCTCTCAACCATTTGCCGTATTGGACCGGAAGTGGTTGGTCGGTACCGAGGAGTTTCTCGATGCGCGCCAAATCCTCCGGCCCGGCGTCCGGCGACGCGTAGATCGCGGCGGGCCCGCCTGGCGCCAGGTGGATCAGCCCAAACAACAGCAGCGATATCGCCAATAGCGTTGGGAGGGCAATCAGCGTACGGCGAAGCAGATAGCTTCTCATGCTTTGTCCGAAGGACGGCGGGGCGCGCGGCTGTGCGGTGCGCCCCGCCGCCGGATCACTTCACCCACCACTCGGCAGCGTTCCACATCTCAAGATAGCCGGTGGCCGGTTTATAGCCCTGGAGGCGCTTGTTGATCGGGGTATGATCGGCACGCCAGGCGATGAACACGTAGGCCGGATCCTCGGTCGTCACCTTCAGAGCCTGGCTGTAGTCGGTCTTGCGCTGGCTCCGGTCGGTTGTGGCCTGGGCTTTGAGCAGCACGTCATTCAGTTCTGCGTTACAGTAGCGACCCCAGTTGGTCGTCGGCTTCTTCTCCGGGCAGAGGTAGTGCTGGGCCATATCCGCCGGGTCGGCCAGGCGCCCGCTGTAGGAGTAGGCCATGTCGTAGGTTCCCTTGGGCAGGGCATTTCCCCACATGGTGGCCACATCGGCATTCTTGATGTTGACCGCGATGCCGATGTCCTTCCACTCCTGCTGGATGAAGGAGAGGATCTGAACGCGCTCCTGCTCGCCGGCGATGTTGAGCAGGTCGAAGCTGAGCTTCTGGCCGTCCTTTTCGCGGATGCCATCCCCGCCTGGCTTCCAGCCGGCCTCCTCGAGAAGCTGCCTGGCCTTGTCAGGGTTGTAGTCGTATTTCAGCACGGCGCTGTCGCTATAGGCCCAGGAGGTCGGCGGGATGAGATCGTACGCCGGTTGCACCAGGCCCTTGAGGAGTGTCCCCGTGAGTGCTTTCCGGTCGAAGCCGTAGTTCAGCGCCAGGCGAACATTTTTCTCGCCCAGGCGCGGGTCCTGATTGTTGACCCAGATGAGCCAGGGGGAGGTCGAGTTGGTAGTCACGAGGTCAACATTCGGCATCTGCTTGACGACCGGGACCTGGTCGTTCAGCATCCGGAAGCGAATGTCGACCTCGCCGGTCTCGAGCTGGTTGGTCAGGGTGTTCGCATCGGTGATGATCTTGAGGACGATCTTGTCGAGGTACGGCTCGCCCTGCCGGTAGTAATCAGGATTCCGCTCGACCATAATGTAGTTGCCCGGCTTCCACTCGACAAGCTTGAAGGGGCCGAGCCCCGGGTTGTTGGTCTTGAACCAGTCGTTCGTCACCAGATCTTTCGCTGGCACCTTGCCCAGGATGTGCTCCGGGAGGATGGTCACGATTGAAACCCGGTCGAGGAAAGGAGCGTCGACCGTCTTGAAGTGAAAGACGATGGTGTGATCATCCGGCAGGTCGACCTTATCGATTTGATTCCACCCCACGCGGCCGCGGACCGGGACATCCGGATTGACCAGCATGTCGTAGGTGAATTTGACGTCGTTGGACGTGAACGGCGCGCCATCGTGCCATTTCACATCCTTGCGCAACTTGAACGTGTAGGTCAGCCCATCGGCCGAGATCCCACCGTTCTCGAGGCTTGGGACCTCCTCGGCCAGTGCCGGCACATATTCCAGCTGCTCGTTGATTCGGACCAGCGGTTCGTTGACCAGATCAGCCACTTCCTGTGCGACAGTCAGGCCGGTAATTGGTCCCCAGAGCCGGTCCGGTTCCTGGTGCAGCCCCACTGTGACGGTCCCACCCTTTTGAGGCCCGCCCGCCGGGGCCTCCGCAGCCGGCT
>DOUV01000872.1 GCA_003520455.1 Chloroflexota bacterium
CGTGGGGCGCGCCCACGGGACCATCGAGAATCCCCTCCACGGGCGCTGCGCCGGCAGCGGAGGCGAGGACGCCTCCCGCCCCCGCCGCGACTTGTCGCGCCCCTCCCCCAACTCGTCGTGACCCTCAGGGATCGCCTGGGCGTCGACAAGCTGCCCTCGAAGATGCGCCGGTTTGACGCTCGTCCCGCCGACCCTCTGCGTCCCTTGCTCGCGACTCTCTGCCCCTGGAGAGGCCCTGCGAGTAATTCCACCAATTTTGACCCCTGAGAAGCAAAATGTTATAGTAAATAGGCAGCCCCACAAGGGGCTGTTTATTCATCGACGCGCTGCCTGGCCACTACGCCGTGGCGCGGCAGAGTGAGACAGCATGTTCTGCTCCAGCGGCCCTGTTTGTCGCTTTCGAGTCCAAGGGGACCGGGTTGGTGGCGTCTTCACGTACCGCCGCCACCCCTCCCAATATCCTGAGAGCCACCTCCGGGCGAACCAGCCACTGCGGCCCGGCTTGCGACTGAACTCTAACCGGCGTCGTTCCGTTCCCCATCCTCGTCGCAATTCGCCGCTGTCGGCAGTCGCCTCCGCGTTGTTGTTCGCCGGCTTGTTCCTGAGAGCCCGGCGAGAGCCAGGGCGCGACCCCGCTCGTCGTTTACAGTCAGTCAGAGGTATTCAGCCCCGTAGCACAGTAGCCGGATCGCGATCCCTCGGGCAACACCCTGCCCCCAGGGGCGATCCGATGGCCGTTCCTCCCCGCTTACCGTCCCGCCAACTGCTTTCTCCCTGCCTGGAAGTGACTACAAGCCATGCTGTTGACGAAAGAAAATGATTCTCTGACGATCTCAACCGACGCCTATACATTGGTATTCGCAGCAGATAGACCGTTCGTCTACCTGCATGACCGTCAGGGAACGAGAATCGCAGAATTGTTCGTTCTATCAAGCGTACATGCGTTATCCGGCCGGGATGACACCGTTGGTACCGGTTCGTGGGAAGTGCAGGAATCACCTGAAGAAACAGTATTCTCACTCCCGGCCCAGAGTTCGATCTGGAATGGGAAAACCTACCGTTTCCGCTGCCAGCCGCATCGCTTTGTCTACGAGATGGAAGTGACTGGGACAGGTCGGCTCGCAGAAGTGAACTATTTCGGTGGCTACGCCTCAGGACAGCCTCGCTGGGGTTCCGGTTTCTTCTGGTCCGGCCAGCACTTTACGCAGGGATTCACCCCCGAGCCCAACGCTGAGGAAGTGAACTACTTTTCGCCGTCGGCCGGTGCCGTGATCGACCTGATGGGCGTGCCTTTACCGGGCAAGGCTCACTGGTTCTTCACCCCACCCCCGTTCAGCTTCGCCTTCCAGGCCGGCGAAGGATGGTTGGGCCTGGGGGTTGAGGCCGAGCCCGGCGCGAACCGGTTTACAGAATACCGGTACCACGGCCAGTCGGGCTTTCACCTCTCGCTTTCGTATGAGGGATACACTTTGGTCGCGGGCGCCACCCAACTTCCCGCTATCGGCTTCGATTTCGGCCGGAACGAGTTCAAGGTGCTCGAGGCCCACGTCCAGGCGCTGGCGAAGGCTGGACGGGTGAGTTTGCCCCGGAACACCTCGAGACCGGCCTGGTGGTACGAGCCAATCTTCTGTGGGTGGGGGGCCCAGTGCTACCTGGCGGCCGTGGAACGGGGACGCGCACCCGACTATTCGCAGCAGGCCGTCTATGACGCGTTTCTGGGCGCCCTCGACAAACAGGGCATCGCCCCCGGGATTGTGGTCTTAGATGACAAGTGGCAAGCGACATACGGTGAAAACCGGGCGGACCGGCAGAAATGGCGCGATCTGAGAGGTTTCATCGACGCGCAGCATGCCCGGGGAAGACGGGTACTGCTCTGGTTGAAAGCCTGGGATCCGGAAGGCATCCCGGCGGCAGAGTGCATCACCAACGCCGCCGGCCGTCCGGTGGCCTTTGACCCCTCCCATCCCGCGTTTGAGCAGCGCTTGAGACAGTCGGTCCGCACCATGCTCTCGACTGAGGGCTACGATGCGGACGGCTTCAAGATCGATTTCTCCGCTCGCATTCCCAGTGGCCCTGGGATGCACGTCCACGGAGATTTCTGGGGTCTGGAGCTGATGAAGCTCTATCTGGGGATCGTACGCGGTGAAGCGAAGCAAACGAAGAGCGACGCTCTGATCATGACCCACACGCCGCACCCGTATCTTGCCGATGTCGTCGACATGATTCGACTCAATGACGTGCTGGATCTGAACCGGCTGGACGATCCTACGGTTGGCCAGGACATCGGCAAGGTGATGAAACTTCGCGCTCAAATCGCAACGATTGCCTGCCCCGATGCGATTATCGATACCGACAATTGGCCGGTGAGAGACAAAGCCTCCTGGTGCGACTATGTCCGCCTCCAACCCGGGCTGGGTGTCCCATCTCTCTATTTCGTCGATCATGTTGATCTGACCAAAGAACCATTGGAAACGAGTGATTTTCAGCTCATTCGAGCGGCGTGGCACCAATACCGGTTGCAACGGCAGAGCGAAGGGCTGTGAGACCAACTTCCCGTGCCGATGGAAGTGGATCATGACGACAGATTCAACATCTGAGGTTCAGATAGATACGACCGAACAGAATGAGGAAACAATCAACGTGGACACAGAGACCCCTCTGAAACAGAGAACAGTCGACTCGTCTGAGACAACCGGCAACGGAACAGAGCCGAAGACTCAATTCAAGATCTTTGTCTACCATCACACCCACTGGGATCGGGAGTGGTGGGCGACCCAGCAGGACTTCCGAATTCGTCTACTGGAATTGATCGATGAATTGCTTGAAGTCCTCGATCGCGACCCTGAATTTCGCTGTTTCTTGCTTGATGGCCAGACAATCGTGTTGAAGGATTACCTGGAGATTCGGCCTGAAAATACCGATAAGCTCGTCAATTACATCAATGCGAATCGGATTCAATGCGGGCCGTGGTACATTCTGCCGGACGAGTTCCTTGTGAGTGGAGAGGCCCACATCCGCAATTTCTGGCTCGGTGAGCGGGTGGCCGAGCGGCTGGGAATCCAGAACCTCAATATCGGGTATCTCCCCGATACCTTCGGCCATATCTCGCAGATGCCGCAAATCCTGCGCGGCTTCGGGATCGACAACGCTATGATCTGGAGGGGCGTTGGCGGCGATCCGCAGACGGCGAAGACCGAATTCCTCTGGGAAGCCGCGGATGATAGCCAGGTGCTCACCCATTGGTTCCCCGATGGCTACTACGTCGTCGGGTTCGAACACTTCGACAACCCCCAAAAAACGGACGACGACACCTACGGGCGGATTCGGAAGTATCTGGAAGGGTGGGCAGCGCGGGCCACCACCGACTGTCTCTTGATGCCATACGGCGGGGATCACCTTCTGATCGATAAGCGACTGCCGCGCCTGTTGAAGCAGGTAAACGAGAGCATTCAGGACTTCGGGGGACTCTCCTGGGCCACGACACAAGAATATTTCGACGCGGTCCGCGAGCGACATCCTCACCTGCAGCGAAGAAAAGGGGAGCGTCGTGAATTCGGGCTGAACTATCCCCATCTCTTGCTCGGCGTGCTCTCGACGCGGCTCTACCTCAAACAGTTGAACGTTGACGGGCAAATGTGGTTGGAGCGCTATGCCGAACCCTTTTCGGCATTGGCATGGCGGCACGGCCGCCAGTATGATGCCAGCCTGCTCTGGACGGCCTGGGAGTACCTCGTTCAAAATCATCCCCACGACAGCATCTGCGGGTGCAGTATCGACCAGGTCCACAAAGAAATGATCCCACGCTTCGACCAATCCCGCCAGATCGCCCAGATTGTGACCGAAAAAAGCGTTCGGTATATCAATGCCCAGGTGGACACAAGTCGGCTCGAAGATGATGAAGAGGCGCTGGTCGTGCACAACCCGCTTCCCTGGACCAGAACCGGGCCGGTAGACGTCTTGATCCATCGCAAGAAGGGTATCCATCCGAGAACGCATGTCTTGCGAGACTCTGAGGGACATGAGGTCCCGTTGCAGGTCAAGGACGTCGAGCGTGTCCTCCCTCTGACCAATCAGTGGCAATACACCCAGGTCCGTTTCGTGGCGACAGACGTACCGGCTCTCGGGCACCAGACGTACCGTCTGGGCAAGCGCCAGACGACTCTCGACCAAAGGCAGATGTTCGTGACGACGGTGCAGGCGGCGGCCAGGCTGAAGGGGAGTCTCGCCGTCACCGATCTTCGAGTGGGGGAGGGTGTCCTCGAGAATCGTTTTCTGCGGGTGGAAGTCAACCGGCGGGACGGGAGGCTGAGCATGACGGACAAGGGGTCGGGCGAGCGCTACGACGGCTTGAACGCCTTCGAGGACGGGGGCGACGCGGGGGACGAGTATTCGTACGCGGCTCCGCTGAACGATATGGTTCTGCGCTCGAACGAGGGGGCGCGGGTTCACGTATCGATCGCCGAGGCCGGGTATGCCTCGGCGACCCTACGGATCGATCTAGACTGGGCGCTCCCGGGGGCTCTCTGCGATGATCGCCTGAGCCGGCAGTCGGAGTATGCCGACTCTCGGATCTCCACCTTCGTCACGCTCGCATCCCAATCGAAGCGCGTCGAGATCAGGACGGAATGGGAGAACCACTCGAAGGATCACCGTCTGCGCGTCTTGTTCCCTCTCGGCACAGAGGTGTCGGTTTCCCAGGCGGAGGGGCAGTTTGACGTCGTTGAGAGACGCGTCCGTTCGAGCGAGAGTGGAAACGGCTGGCAAGAACTGGCTGTGGCAACCATGCCACAGCAGGGGTACGTCAGCGTGAACAGTGGCGCACGAGGACTGACCATCGCGAACAAAGGACTACCAGAGTTCGAAGTTCTACCAGACGGTCAAGGCACCGTTGCTGTCACGATCCTGCGAGCGGTCGGCTGGCTGTCGCGCGAGGATATCCCCGTTCGGGTCGGTGGCGCCGGACCCCAGATGCCAACACCGGACGCTCAATGCCTGGGACGCCAACAGGTTGAGTACGCCATCGTTCCTCACGCCGGCGCCTGGTTGGAGGCGCAAGCGTACAGAACGGTCCACGAGTATCTCGCCCCGTTCTACGGCTCGGTGACGGACAGGCATGCGGGGACCCTCCCGGAAACGGACGGACTGCTCGAGATTGAGGGCGACCATAGCCTGCTCCTGAGCGCCTGTAAGAAAGCCGAGCGCTCGGATGCCTTGATCCTCCGCTTCTGGAATGTGGCGAGTACGGAGACTGAAGTACGGATCCGGCTTCGCGAGCGACCTTCCGGAGTGCGGCTTGTCAATCTCAAGGAAGAGCCGCTCGAAGAAGAAGGTCTTGCTCTTGACGAAGACGGTGCTTTTCGCTTGCGGGCCGGGCCGGCAAAGATCGTCACGGTTGCCATCGAATTCGAGGAGGAAGATCGCGAAGAATTGCCACAGAGCGTGGAGAAGGGAGATCGCCAGCAGGTACAGGCGAGAAAGAGCGAACGATCCACTACCGGGCGCAACGGCCGGACCAACGGTCATTGACTTGCTCCCCGACATCCCCTGAAACGAGCAAACTTCCAGCCACGGATGGCACGAAATGAGACGAAAGAGAAGTTAGATTCGTGCGCGCGGCAAAATCAACGCTCTTATCGGGATCGCGTCTGCGGGGGAGGCGACGGCAGTGCCCCCGCCTCCCCCGCGCACCGGATTCCAATTTGAGCAGAAGACGAACGACTCAAGTGTTGGCGTTGGGCCGTAAGACAATCGAGAAGAACGTGCATCTCGCCGGAGAGCTACCCACACGATTCTCACTCTGGAGAGACCAACAATGAAGCATTCACTATTCCAGGTCCGTGGTGTCATCGAAGGATTTTACGGCGTTTTTTACACGTTCCCGGAGCGCAACGATCTTATCCGTTTCATCGGGCGGCATGGGTACAACGTATACATCTACGGTCCGAAGAACGACCGGCAACATCGGGCCCGATGGCGGGAACCGTATCCCGACCAGATTATGGACCAATTTGCGCAAACGGTAGCCATTGCCCAAGAAGCGGGAGTGACGTTTTGCTACGCAATCTCGCCGATCGCCTCCACGCCTGCTCAAGATTTCGAAAGGCTCACCGCTAAGCTACGCTCCTTCTTTGATATCGGGGTTCGCGCCTTCTGCATCCTCCTGGATGATCTCGTGTGCGAAGAACAGTATGAGGCGAATCGGAAAATCTACAACGGCTTTGCAGGCCCCCACGTCGAGATCTGCAATCGACTCAATGATTGGTTGCAGGCGCAGGATTCGACCTGCACCGTACGAGCATGCCCTACCGAGTACTACGGCAAGCCACCGTTCAGCGACTATCTGCACACACTGGGCGAGGGTCTCGATCCGCGCATCGATCTGTTTTACACCGGGCCCAAGATATGCTCGCCTGAGATATCCAGGTCTGACGCCGAGGATTTTGGGCGGGTCGCCGGCCGAGCACCGCTCATTTGGGATAATTACCCTGTGAACGACCTGGATATGAAGCCGGATATGCATATTGGACCGATTCGTGGCCGAGATGCCTCTCTGTATCAGGCCGTCAAAGGATTCGTGGTCAACCCCATGCTTCAGGCCGAGGCCTCGAAACTTCCGCTGCTGACCTTCGCCGACTATTTCGCTGATCCACATGGCTACGAGCCGTGGGCTTCGTGGCAGAGAGCGCTACGCGCAATCGGCGGGGAGACGGGCTTCGAGTCCCTGAGCCTGTTTGCGGAGAACTCACTCCGCTCGTGCCTTGACACGGTCGAAGCGCCCGCACTGGAGGCCCTGGTGCGCGACGCCGTGAAAGCACTGCAGCGGGGCGAAAAGGCATCGACGAGCCAGGCGGTCAAAGATCTCGAGAGCTACATCAACAAGCTGGACGAAGCGTGCTATTTCTTGAAGAACGGGATGACCAATCTTCCGCTGCGCGCAAACCTGCTCCCCTGGATCGAAGCGTTGGAAGATTGGATTTGGGTGGGCAAGCGAGCCATCCTCGTCCTGCAACGACTGGAGACCGGGGAGCAGTATGAGCAACCGTTCCGTTGGATGGAGCACTCTGCTGACGAGATTCGAAAGCATACCAAACGGATCGCGGGAAATAGCCTGCTGACGCTCATCCAGTACGTCGTCGAGCAAGTGGAACAGAGAGAGCGGGCGAGGGTCGAGGCGGCCGGGGAGCAGGCGGGACGTTCGTTAGCTGCGTGATCAAGGATCGCAGGAAAGAGAAGACGGAGTAGCGTGGAACATCAACTGATTCGCGAGGGAAGACGCCGGGCGGAACACGTGTTGATTGCCAACGGCGGCAAGTTGGGACTGCTCGGCTCGAACCAGGCCTACCAGCAGGTCTGGGCGCGCGACAGCATGATCTGTGCGCTCGGACTTTTATTGTGCCTCGATTCCCAGGGCAAGGAAATTCACAAACGGTCGCTCCAAACGTTGAAGACGTTCCAGTCCTCGCTCGGTAAGATCCCGCACAATGTCGGCTTCACGAATGTTGCCGACCCGGCGTTGATCGCCCATGGCGGCACCCTCGCCATCGCGGGCAAAGAAGGCGTTCCGGTCGAGGACACAATCCACGCCGGCTGCGTTGATGGCAACTTGTGGTACATCATCGGGCACTACTACCACTACATGGTCACGAAGGATAAGGTATTCTTGGAACAGGCCTGGGAGAGCCTGGAGAAGGCCCTCCTCTGGTTGCGATACCAGGACTCAAATGAGTGTGGTCTGTTGGAAGTGCACGAGGCGATGGATTGGGCCGATTTATTTGCGAACCGTTACAACGTATTATATGACAACACGCTCTACTTCGCGGCCTGGAAATGCATGGGCTTACTGGCAGAGGCGCTCCATCTTCCATCGGGGTTCTACGAGCAAGGAGCTGCGGATGTACGCCACAAAGTCAACGTTCTACTTTGGGTAGGCCCCGAGGAACCGAAGGACTGGGCGTGGGTCAAAGCGGTACGCAAGGAGTGGCTCTATCCATTGAAGCGGGTCGAGACTGAGCTCGTCGAGCGTCCTTTCTATCTGCCTTACATGGGGTTTCGGGAATACACCGACCGGTTCGATACCCTGGGCAACCTTCTCGCGATTCTCTTCGGCGTTGCCGATCAGAGGAAAGCGGGCAGGATGCTCGACTACATTCACGGGTGTGGGGTAGATGAGCCGTTCCCAGTGCGCGCCTTGTACCCCGTTATTAATCCGGGCGACAAGGACTGGCGAGAGTATTACCGAGTCAGGAACCTCAACCAGCCGCACCACTACCACAATGGCGGTGCCTGGCCGTTTATCGGCGGATTCTATGTCGCAGCGTTGGTTCAAGCGAGACGCTTCGATGAAGCCGGGAAACAGCTGGAAAAACTGGCCCAGATGAACCACCTTGGCAAGTGCACGGAATGGGAGTTCAACGAGTGGTTCCACGGTCTGTCCGGCCGGCCGATGGGATACGCTGGCCAATCCTGGTCGGCGGCGATGTATATCTTTGCCCACGAGTGCGTCGAGCGTGGTCAGGTCCAAATCTTCAGTCATGATCACGGCTGGACAGACGAGGAATGACGAGAAGACGTACAAGATGTTGAAAGAAGTACTCTGGTCGATCGGCTCTCGAGACGGAAGGTCGGAAGCGCTCGTCGATACCTACACAGAACCCAATCGCCTCGGCAACGTGATCTGGAGAGTGGCGACAAGCGTTTCCGAGCCGCAGGCGCAACGATGGCCCCTCTTTCATCCCAGCGAGGCTGACCCCGACGCTGGCTATCGACTCCATCCATATTCCATCGAGTTCTTGCTGGACTCCGCTCCGGTTGTCCCCCATCTTCTGCGCATCCACTACCTGGTTATCACGCCGCGATTGCCGCACCTCGAGATGCGGGTGAATGGAGTCGCGGGCTGTGCCTGCCTGCGCCCGGCTCCGTCGCAGTCGGGGGAGATCCGCGTCCACGCCGGGCTGCACACCACAATCTATTCCGAGGCCGTGGCCGAAGTCGTCATCCCCCCGGCACTGCTGCGCCCGGGGGAGAACCGTCTCACACTCGTCTGTCGCGATGCGGGTGAGACGATCCGTGTGGAGCGAAGTGAAGCCGTCAAGCGCCTGGACCGGATGGCCAGCAGCGCGGGCATTCTGTACCAAGGGATCACCTTCTCGCGATTGGATGAGCCCCCCTCTACGAGCGTGGCGAACCTCACGATCAGGCCTTCGGTCATCTATCGGGAGGCGGCCCAGGGGTTCCTGGTCGAGCGGTGCCAGCTCTACCTCGAGTTGAACCACGGCATCGATCCTACCCGGTTGAGCCTCTCCCTGGAGAGTGATGGCCGAACGGAACAGTTGGAGCTCTCGTTGCCGGCAACCACCTTCGGCCATCTCCACCAGGCCTTCGAGCTCTTCGACGGCGATGGGCCCGTGACGTACCGCATTCGGGGGAAAGTGAACGGAGAAGCATTCGAGCAGGCTGGGCGGTTTGCCCGGCGCCGAAAGTGGAATGTCTACCTCACTCCGCACGCTCACACCGATATTGGCTACACGCACCGGCAGTGGGAGGTCGCGGAGCGGCTCTGCCGCAACATCGACAAGGCGTTAGATCTTCTCGCCGAGAGCGGGCCAGACCAACAACCGGCCGGCCCCCGATCGTTTGCCTACCATCTCGATTCATCGTGGGCGCTCGAAACCTACCTCGCCACTCGAAGCGAGCGCAGACGGCGCCAACTGGTCGAACAGATCCGAGCGGGAGGGTTCAGCGTGCCGAGTATCTACGTCGACATGTTCACCCAGTATGCAGCGCTCGAGGATCTGATTCGAAACGGCGAATTCACAGAATCGGTTCTTCGGCCGGAGGGAATGCACACCGATTTCTCGACCGTCGTCGACGTTGCTTCGCTGACCGGCTCGTTGCCGTCAATTCTGGAGGGATCGGGCGTTCGATACCTGGTGCACGCCAACAATCAGGATCGCGGGCCATTCCGCCTCAACGGGGGGCTGCATCGAAGCTCGCCGTTCTTCTGGGAGGGCGTGAACGGCGGGAAGGTGCTCGTCTGGTTGGCGAAGATGTACTGCGAGTTGCGGAAAGTCTGTGGCAGCCCGCCCGTCTTGAGTTCCGCCGAGCGCGGGCTCGAGATGTGGCTCGACGAGTACGAAACCGCCGAGTACGCGCCCGACGCCGTGCTGCTGTACGGCCAGGAGGCGGATAACACCGACCTCGATCCACAACCGGTGAGCTTCGTGAAGCGCTGGAATGAGACGTACGCCTATCCGAAGTTGATCGCCTGCAACGTCAGCGAGTTCTTCCGGACCGTAGAGGAGCGCTTCGGCGCGACACTACGGACGGTTAAGGGTGACGGCGGGGCGTACTGGGAAGATGGTGTCGGTTCGAGCATCGTGCCGTCGATGCAGGTGCGCGGGGTACAGGCGATGCTCCCGGCCGCCGAGCGGCTGGAAGCGCTCGCCGTCCTGCACAACGAGGAGCGGGTCTACCCCGCACAGGACTTCGACGAGGCCTGGCGCCAACTTCTGCTCTTCGACGAGCACACCTGGGGCGCTTTCCTGAGCTGCCGCGATCCGGACGCTCTCCTCCAGCAGGACCAATGGGCCATCAAGGAGCACATGGCGCGAGATCGCGGTGGAACCGGACGGGACGCTCTGCGTGGTCGTGCCGGCCTGGGGGCGGGCGACGGTTCGAATCCTGGTCGAGACGCCATCTCACGTCCCTGAGGAAGACGTTGGATCGCCGTCAGAGTGTTGACGCGCGCATGGATTGTCCAGGTCTCGACGCGATGCATGATCCGGCAGAGAACGCACGCGTTACGCATCAGAAACAGCTGAAGACCCATTGACGAGGAGCGTGAGCACTTATTATTCACCGGCCCACGCGCCGGTGGGCCCCGAACGGTTATTCATGCGACTTGTGTAGAAAGGGCTGTCGTGGTGAAAGACAAAGTCTTGCACATGATTGGGAATGCGCATCTGGATCCGGTCTGGCTGTGGCAGTGGCAGGAGGGGTTCCAGGAGACCAAAGCCACCTTCCGCTCGGCGCTGGACCGAATGAAAGAGTACGACGATTTCATATTCACCTCGAGCACGGCGGCGAAATACGAGTGGATCGAGAAGAACGATCCGCAAATGTTCGGGGAAATCAAAGAGCGCGTTGCCGAGGGACGCTGGCAGATTGTGGGCGGCTGGTGGGTTCAGGCCGATTGCAACCTTCCAGGCGGCGAATCGTTCGTTCGGCAGGCCTTGTACGGCCAACGCTATTTCAAAGAGAAACTCGGTGTGACCGCCAGAGTCGGCTACAACGTGGACAGCTTCGGCCATCACGGCATGCTCCCCCAGATCCTCAAAAAGAGTGGGCTGGAGTACTACGTCTTCATGCGACCCGCGCCCCACGAGAAGGGTCTCCCGGGCCCGCTCTTCTGGTGGGAGTCCCACGACGGGTCGCGCGTGCTCGCCTACCGGATCCCGTTCGAATACTGCTCATCCGGGGCGGATTTGGAAAAGTACGTCCTCCGCTGCGCCGGCGAGCTCAAGGAGCCGTTCAACGAGCTCATGTGCTTCTACGGCGTCGGCAACCACGGCGGCGGTCCCACGCGGGCGAACCTGGAAAGCATCCACCGGCTGAATCGTGAGCCCGACCTGCCAGAGCTGGTCTTGAGCACGCCGGACTGCTTCTTCCGCAGGATCTGCACCAAAGCGCTGCCGCTCCCCGTGGTCCATGACGACTTGCAGAACCACGCCATCGGCTGCTACGCCGCGCACTCAGGGGTCAAACGGTGGAACCGCCAGGCGGAGACCCTGCTGGTGACGGCGGAGAAGTTCTCCGCGATTGCCGAGCGCGTGACGGGACAACCCTACCCGACCGACTTTGCCCAGGCCTGGAAGGACGTCCTCTTCAATCAATTCCACGACATCCTGGCCGGTACCAGTATCGAGGCCGCCTACGAAGACGCCCGCAACATGTACGGCGAGGCGCTGTCCATCGCCGGCCGCGGGCTCAACTACGCCATCCAATCGCTGGCGTGGAAGATCGACATCGAGCCGGAGGCAGGGATGCGGCCGGTTGTGGTCTTCAACCCCCACTCGTGGCCCAGTCGGGTGAACGTCGAGTTGGAGTTTGGCGTGCTCCACGACGGAAGCATTCTGGTGGACGACGAGGGTCGCCGGGTGCCGATGCAAACCGTCCAATCCTGGGCGGCCGCCAGAAGAAGAAATCGCTTGAGCTTCATTGCCGACCTCCCGCCGATCGGCTACCGCGTCTACCGTGTGCTTCCCGGGTCGGCACCGAGCGAGGTGCAGCCGATCCAGGCCACCGACACCTCGCTGGAGAATGACCGCTACCGGCTCGAGCTCGATCCCAATACCGGGTGGATCTCCAGCCTCTACGACAAGAAAAAGCAGTTCCAGCTCTTTCGCGGCGCGGCCGCGCGGCCGGTTGTCATCGACGATACCAGCGACACCTGGGGCCACGATATCTTCCATTTCAACATCGTGGCCGGCGCTTTCACCGCCCGGAGCGTCAGGCTGGTCGAGCACGGCCCGGTCAAATCGGTGATTCGTGTGGAGAGCGAGTACGGTGCCTCGCAACTGATTCAAGACTTTACGATGTACCGCGAACTCGACCAGATTGATGTCGTCGCGACAGTCGACTGGCACGAGCATTTCAAGCTGCTGAAGCTCAGCTTCCCGGTCAATCTGGACTTTATCAGGACAACCTTCGAGATCCCTTACGGCCACATCGAACGCGAGGCGAACGGTTTGGAACAGCCGGGACAGAGCTGGATTGATCTCTCGGGCGTGGCGAACGGCTTGGGCGATCTCTACGGCCTCAGCATCTTGAACGATAGCAAGTACAGCTTCGACGTGCACAATAAAGAAGCGAGCCTGACCGTTCTGCGCAGCCCGATCTACGCTCACCACACTCCATTTGTCCCGCCGCCGCAGGGGAACTACGCTTTCATCGACCAGGGCATCCAACGCTTCACTTACACGCTCTTGCCGCACGTAGCGAGTTGGGAACAAGCGGGAACGGTGAAGCGTGCCGCCGAGTTGAATCAGCGGCCGATCACCTTGATCGAGACCTTCCACGAGGGCTCGTTGCCGCAGCAAGATTCCTATCTCTCGGTCGATCGAGACAACGTTATCGTGAGCGTGGTCAAGAGGGCGGAGGACAACGACGATATGATTGTCCGTTGTTACGAGACCGATCGGGTGGCCACCCAGGCCAGAATCTGTCTCCCCAGGTGGAATCGTACCATCACGGCGGTGTTCGCCCCCTGTGAGATCAAGACCTTCCGGGTTCCCAGGGATGAGACGCTGCCCGTCGTCGAAACCGATCTCCTCGAATGGTCGGAGGTCTGGGCTCAAGAGGGGGTGTCCCCGCGGCGGCGCCGCGGGGACACCCCCTCCGCCCCACTTTCTATGACGGACGGAGGCTAAATGAACCGGCGAGTGTTGTTGAACGGAAACGATTGGCAGTTGAAGGGATTCATCGGTGAGGATTGGATGTGGCACAATGTCCACAAGCCTGGCAGCCCCGATGTTCGCTGGTGGCACCGAGGGACCGTTCCGGGTAGCGTCCACAACGATCTCTGGCGGGCCGGCGAGATTCCCGATCCCTACTATGAGCGCAACAGCCTGCTGATTGAGTGGGTCCCGGAGCGGACCTGGGTGTATAAGAAGACCTTCTTCGTGGACCGCACCGAGAAGGGCAAGCGAGTCCATCTCCATTTCAAGGGCGTCGATTACGCAGCCCGCTTCTTTCTCAACGGCCAACTCCTGGGCTCTCACCAGAGCATGTACACCCCGGCGGTGTTCGAGGTGGGCGACAGGCTGCGGTACGGCGAGGAGAACCTGCTGGCGGTGGTGTTCGATCCGGCCCCTCACGAGCAGCCGCAGATCGGCAGAACCAGCCAGGTGCGCACCCACAAGAGCCGGATGACCTACTGGTGGGATTTCTGCCCGCGCTGGGCGCCCTGCGCCGGGTGGTCGAGCGGCTCAATCCCGACCGCTCCTGGCTACCGACGTCGCCCTCCGGTCCGAGCTTCGGCAACGGCCTGGACACCATCGCGCGGGACCCTCTCAGCCTGCACGACGTCCACGGCCCCTGGGAGCACCAGGGCTTGACCGGCCAGTGCACGTTCTACAACCGGGGGACTTCCCTCTTCCACAGCGAGTTCGGAGTGGAAGGCATCACAAACCTGTCGGCACTCAACACTTCCATCGCGAAAGCGAGCCAGTGGCCGGTCAGTCGTGACAACCCGGTGCTGTTTCACCGCGGCTTGTGGTGGATCAAGGAGTCCCGACTGGAAGAGGCGTTTGGGGAGATCCGCGGCATCGAAACAGTTGTCGCGGCGAGCCAGTTGCTTCAGGCGGAGGGGCTCCGCTACGCCATCGAGTCGAACCGGCGACGCAAGTACCAGAACAGTGGATCGATCCCATGGCAGTTCAACGAGCCATACCCGAATGGCCACTGTACCTCCGCCGTGGATTACTACGCCGAGCCGAAGGCAACCTACTATGCGATCGCCCGCGCATACGAGCCCGTCCGCGTCATGGCCCAATTCCCCGCGCAGGCGTGGGGGGGGCACCTGGTCTGCCTGAGCACCTATCCCCGCCTCGACGATCAGTTGCGCTCTCTCAACCACCTTGGTATAGTCGAGCCTCCGGCATTCTCAACGGATCGCCCGATGGCGTGCGGCTCGCGCTCACCTTGGGCGACAGCAGGCTCATCGTGAAGGGCCCTTGGGCCTTCCATAGAACAGGGAGTGACAGACTTCAGTGAGCAGCGTGTGTCGCTGCAGCCGGACACTCGGGCGCCGTGATAGGCGACTGTGGGGCGAGCGGCCGGCTGCGGTTGCCGCGGGAGGAGAGATAGATGGCCAGGACGTTGGCCCTCATTCACACAGTCAGTTCGCTGGCGCCGGTTTTTACCACGCTGTGGAAGGAAGCGATGCCCGACGTGAAGGTCTTCAACATCGTCGATGAGAGCCTGATCAACAACACTATCGCCGCCAACCGCCTGACACCGACCACGGCCCGGCGACTCGCGCGGTACATCGAGTCGGCCGAGGAGGGCGGCGCCGACGCCGTGATGGTGACCTGCTCCTCGGTCGGCCCGGCGGTCGAGGCGGCCCGCCCCTTCGTGAACATCCCGGTCATGCGCGTCGATCAGCCCATGGCCGACCTCGCCGTGGCCATGGGTCGGCGAATCGGCGTCATCGCCACCCTCGCTACCACGCTCGAACCTACGACCGAATTGGTTCGCGCAAGCGCAGCGGCCCACGGCCGGGAGGTCGACGTCATCCCGTATCTGTGCGAGGGTGCTTTTCAGGCCGTTGTCGCCGGCGACACGGAAACCCACGACCGGATCGTCACGGCAGGGCTGAAGGAACTGATGCGCAAAGTCGATGTGATCGTGCTGGCCCAGGCCTCGATGGCCCGTGTGGTCGATGCACTCTCGGAGGAAGAGAAGCGCGTGGCGCTTCTCTCCAGCCCGCGGCTGGGCGTGGAGGGTGCCAAGAAGATGATCGATGAGTTGAGGTGAACCGAATGACCCTACACTATGCGCCCAACCTGACCATGCTCTACACCGAGGTCCCGCTCCTGGCGCGCTTCGCCCGCGCGGCAGCGTCCGGCTTCACAGCGGTCGAGGTCCAGTTCCCCTACGAGGCGGGCATCGAAAATGTGAAAGGCCGGCTGGACGAGACGGGATTGAGGCTCGTCCTCTTCAACCTGCCGCCTGGAGATACCGCCGCCGGGGAGTTGGGCACGCTCAGCAACCCGGCCCGGCGCGATTACTTCCGCCAGAGCTTCGAGACGGCCCTCACGGCGGCGGTCCACCTGAACTGCACCCAACTCAACACCCTGTTCGGGCAGAAGGTGCCGGAACTCGACCCGGCCGCGCAGATTGAGTGCGCCGTGGAGAATCTGGCCTGGGCGGTGCCGCTTGCGGCGCAGGCGGGCGTGACGCTCCTGCTGGAGCCGCTCAACTTCGTCGACTGGCCTCATTTCTTTCTGCACCACACTGCGACCGCGGTGGAGGTCGTGACCGCCGTAGGCCAGCCCCAGGTCAAGGTGCAATACGACGTCTACCACGCGCAGATGGCCGAGGGCAACCTGATCAACACCATTACAACCTTCTTCCCCCACATCGGCCACATCCAGATCGCCGACGTGCCCGGCCGCCACGAGCCCGGAACCGGCGAGATCAACTACCCGGCCATCTTCGCGGCCCTCGAGAAGCTCAACTACAGCGGCTACATTGGGCTCGAGTACAAGCCCTCGAGCACCACCGAGGCATCATTGGACTGGCTCCCACGCGAGGCACGGCAGAGCCGGCCGGAATGAGCACCCTCGCCGGCTGGAACGAGGCGAGAGCTCGCAGCACGCGACTGAAGGGCGCCGGATTCTCTCCGGCGCCCTTTTTTCATCGCCCGCGAGCCGATCGATCCGTTCGGGCAGTCGTCTCCTCGTGCCCCACTGCATCCCGCAGCCCGCTCCCGTCCCGGAACGAGTGAGCCGGTTCACGCGGCCAGATGTAAGCCACACTCCGTCTTGGCCAGGCCGGACCAGCGCCCCGCCCGCAGGTCCGCGCCGCTCTGAACCGCCCGCGTGCAGGGCGCACACCCGATGCTCGGGTAGCCTCGATCGTGGAGGGCGTTGTAGGGAAGATCGTGGGCCCGGATGTAGGTCCACACCATCGCCTCGGTCCAGTTCGCCAGCGGATTGAGCTTGAGGATGCCGTACCTCGCCACGTAGCTCAGAATGGGGGCCGTGGCCCGGGTCGTGCTCTGGTCGCGGCGCAGCCCGGTCATCCAGAGCTCGAAGCCGGTGAGATGGCGGCGCAACGGCTCGACCTTGCGCAGGGTACAGCAAAGATCGGGATCGCGCTGCCACAGGGCCGGGCCATGGCGCATCGCCTGTCCTTGCACCGTCTGCGCCGGGCGGAGGGAGCGCACGCAGAGGCCAAGCCGGGCCTCCAACGCCCGGCGCAGTTCGTACGTCTCCTCGAAGTGCAAACCGGTGTCCAGGAAGAAGACGTCGGCACTGGGGACGCTCTCACTCAGCACGTGCATCAGCACCACACCCGAGGGGCCGAGCCCGGTCCCCAGGGTGAGCCGCCGCCCGAAGGTCTCCCCGGCCCAGCGCAGCATAGTCTGCGGGCTCTCATTCTCAAAGGCCGCGTTCAAGCTTGCGATCTGTTGCTGATCTATCATTGACGGATCCTCGCTACACTCGTTCACACGGAGGAGCAGGAGGGACGCATTTCGGAAGGTGCGTCCCTCCTTCTCCGAGCGCCCGCTCAGTCGGCACAGCTTGCCCGCTTGATTGTCGGTACGGGCGGGACGAAGTCGCTCATCAGCAGATCGGCGACCTCCTTGCGGACCAGCTCGACGGGTGGATACTGGCGCCGGGCGAGCAGCGAGCGCACCCTGGTCCCACTCAACGTGAGGTGTTGGCTCTGGTCGTGCGGGCAGGTCCTGGGAGTGACTATCGCGGCGCAGTCGTAGCAGTAGAAGGTGTTCTCGAAGAAGAGCGGAGTGATCCCGAGTTCGGCAGGCGAGAAGCCGTCCCAGATGCGCTGCGAGTCGTACGGGCCGTAGAAATCGCCGACGCCGGCCGCGTCGCGCCCCACGATAAAGTGGGTGGCACCGTAGTTCTTGCGCACCAGGCCGTGGAAGAGGGCCTCGCGCGGCCCGGCGTAGCGCATCGCGGCGGGGAACAGGCTCAGGACCAGCCGCTCGCGCGGGAAGTCGTTGGCGATCAGGCGCTCGTAGGTGCGCAGGCGCAGATCGGCCGGAATGTCGTCGGCCTTGGTCTGGCCGACGAGCGGGTGGAGGAGCAGCCCGTCCACGACCTCGAGGGCCGAGCGAAGCAAGTACTCGTGGGCCCGGTGGATCGGACTGCGGGTTTGAAAGGCGACGATGCGGCGCCAGCCACGTGCCTGGAAGGCGGCCCGGGTCTCGGCGGGGGTCAGATGGTAGTTAGGGAACGGGACGGTCTTGGGACCATCCAGCAACCAGATCGGCCCGGCCAGCAGCACAGGTCCGCTCGTGTAGAGGCGCGCAACGCCGGGATGGGCCGGGTCGGCGGTGCGGTAGACCTGGTGGGCTTCCGTCTCTTTGGCATAAAGAACGATCTCCTGCAGTTCGAGCAGGCCTACCACCTCGCCGGGCACCGGCGTATCCTTGCCGCCGACCAGGGCGATCCTTTGCCCCTCCTTCAGGTCGCGCGCCTCTTGGGCCGCGACGCGCAGGACGATAGGCAGCGGCCAGACGGTGCCATCCGCCAGGCGGGCCTCATGGACGACACGCCGGTAGTCGGCCTGGCCCATGAACCCCCTCAGAGGGCTGTAGGCCCCGACCGCGATGAGTTCGAGATCGGCGAGCGCCACGGCATCGAGAGTGACGCGCGGCAGGGTCGCCGCCAGCCTGCGAAAGGCGGTCTCGATCTCACCCGTGACGACGCGATTGATCAACGTGCCGCCGTGCGGCGGAATCAGCGGGATCGATTGGTGTTCGGTAACGACTTGAGACGGTTTTACCATTCCAACCTCTCATCTCTCACATCAGCCCGAAGAACCTGGCGACGCAGCAACGTTCAACCTGCAACTTACGAACCTGGGACAGTCAGGCTGCCTGCGACGCCTGGGCGGTTTTCCATTCGTTGACGTAGCTGCGCAGCGCGTCAACACCGAGGCGCGCCGTGAAATCACCGAAGCCCTCGCCGGGGCGACGCCAGTCGCGCCAGAGTGCGAGCAGCGGGCGGACTGTCGCGGCGAGGTCTTCAAGGTGAACCAGGTCGGCGTAGAGCACGTTCAGCCGCATTCCATTGAAATCGCCGCCGACGAGAATCTGGTACTTATTGAGAGAGCGGCCCACGAAGGCCAGCTCGGCCACGTAAGGGCGGGCACAGCCGTTGGGGCAGCCGGTCATGCGAATCGAGATTGTCTCGTCGCCGAGGCCAAGCTGCTCGAGTTCCCATTCCAACTGGTCGATCACGTCGGGAAGGACGCGCTCAGCCTCAGCGATGGCCAGGCCGCAGGTGGGCAGCGCCGGGCAGGCCATCTCGTGGCGGCGCACGCCGGAGATGTCGTTGACCGTGGCGATCCCGTGCTGAAAGAGCTCGAACTCGATGGCCACCCGGTTGGCCGGGTCGAGGCCAACCAGCAGGATGTTGTGCTGGGGCGTGAGGAAGATCCGGGGGCGGTAGGTCTCAACCAGCCTGCGCAGGCTTGTGCGCAGGCGCCGGTGGCCGATATCGGCCACCCGCCCGTTCTCGATCGGGAGGCCTAGCCACAGCGTGCCGTCGGCGCTCTCACCCCAGCCGAGATGATCGTGGGTCTCGAAGGGTGGGAGAGGCCGGGGGTCCTCCAGCGGGCGGCCAAAGACCTCCTCGACCCGCTCGCGGAACCAGGCCAGGCCACGATCGTGGATCAGGTACTTGAGGCGGGCGTGACGGCGGTTGTTCCGGTCCCCATAGTCGCGCTGCACGATGACGACAGCCTCGGCCGCCTTGATGGCATCCTCGGGCCGCACAAAGCCTATGGGTCTGGCGAGCGCCGGGAAGGTCTCCTCTTTGCCGTGGGTGGTGCCCATCGAGCCACCGACCACCAGGGTGTAGCCCTTGATCCGGGTGCCGGTCTGGTCCAGCACGGCGATCAGACCGAGGTCGTTGGTGAGCACGTCCACACAGTTGTCGCCGGGATAGGCGACGGCGGTCTTGAACTTGCGCGGCAGGTAGGTCTTGCCGTAGACTGGCTCCTCGTCGCGCCCGTCGTCCGCGAACTTGACCTCCTCGCCGTTGAGCCAGATCTTGTGGTAGGCACGGGTGCGCGGCTCCAGGTGGGCGGCGATGGCGCGGGCGAGTTGCTGGAGTTGCTGGCGAACCGGGTCGCCGGTTGGCGCCGGGCAACACATCACGTTGCGCTCGACGTCACCGCAGGCGGCCAGGGTGCTCACGAGCGCACTGTTGAGCTCCCGGAGGGTGGCCTTGAGATCGCCCTTGAGCACGCCGTGGAATTGGAACCCCTGGCGGGTGGTGATCCGCAGGGTCCCGTTGGCGTAGCGGTCGGCGAGGTCGTCGTGGACGAGGTACTGCTCGGCGGTGAGGGCACCGCCGGGCAACTTGGAGCGGACCATGAACTGGTAGGCCGGCTCCTCGCCCGCCGCCTTGCGCTCGCGGCGCTGTTCGCGGTCGTCCTGCTGGTAAATCCCATGAAACTTGAGAACCTGTCGGTTATCCTCCTCAAAGTGGGATGTCGTCTTGTCTAACTCCTGAGCCAACGTCCCGTAGAGATAGTTGCTCTTTTCCTTTGCAACCTCCACCTTTGATGGCATCGGGCCCTCCTTCCCTGAATGCTCCCCATCACGTGAAGCGGCTCTCGCGTGCGGCGGCCCCCGCGCCACACGAAACAAAAAGCTCTGCGCCGTGGCGCAGAGCCGAGAGGTCTCACGGGGGAAGCCGCCACGCGCGCAGATGCGGGCGGCGATCTGGCAGGCCTAAGGTGGCCCGGCCGATCGCGCGCCGCGCCGGCAACAACACAGGCAGGTGGTGATTCGTATCGTTTGAATCATTGTGTCTGTCCGCACGGATGTTGCTGGCAGGTGAAACAAAAAAAGCCCAGGGAACCGATCCCTGGGCCGCATTGCCCGTCTGTCGCTCCCGTTACTGCCGTCGCAGGAGCGCGGGCACGACGCTGTCTAGCGCAGTGCGCACCCCTGCACGTGACAACAACAGGCCATCAGTCGGGCGAACGGGTGTCTACTCATAACGGGGAGTAGAATAGCAGGCCCACCCGCGCAGGTCAAGTAAGCCACGTTACACAAATGGGCCATCTTTGGAACCAGTCTAATTCTTTGTTGTGGATTCGTCTCAGCCGTTCCTGTTCGCCTACCTGCAACCCGGGGCCTGTCTCTGGCCGAGGCGGAGGTCACGCGCCCCGACACGGGACCGTTCCAACCGTCAAGTGATCATCGATGAGTACCGCGAACATCACCAGGAATCCGCGCGGGCATCGTCCCTCTTGCGCTTGCGAGAAGAGCGACTATGCTTGGGCCACGTACTCCTCCTGTGCGGGTCAATCCCAGACAAGACTCCCCTGAACCCGCAGCCAGGATCATGGAAGGAGTTGTTCCCATGCCCCGTCGTGCCGTCGTCCCCGATCTGTTCGCACTTCTTAGCCTTGTGGCCTCATTCCTCCCCGGGCCCTCCTCGGTGGCACCGGTGAGCGCCAACCACACGCCGGCCCCCACGAGCGTCACGGTGGCCGGTAGCTTTGAGAGCGAAGTTGGTTGTCCCGGCGACTGGCAGCCTGCCTGCGCCACGACCCACTTGAATTACGACACCAACGACGACGTCTGGCAGGGAAGCTGGGCGATTCCCGCCGGCAGCTACGAGTATAAGGCCGCCCTCAACGACAGGTGGGACGAGAACTACGGCCTTCATGCCGCGCAAAACGGCGCCAACAGTCCTCTCTCATTTGCCAGCCCGACCTCCGTCAAATTCTACTACGACCACAAGAGCCACTGGGTGACCGACAATCAGAGCTCGGTGATCGCCACTGTCCCCGGCAGCTTCCAGAGCGAGCTCGGCTGCTCGGGCGACTGGGATCCTGGTTGCCTGCGCTCCTGGTTGGAGGACCCTGACGGTGACGGCATCTACCGCTTCGCGACGACGGCACTCCCCGTGGGGAGCTACGAGGCCAAGGTTGCGATCAACGAGGGTTGGACTGAGAACTACGGCCAGGGCGGCGTGCTCAATGGCGCCAACATCGCCTTCACCGTGCCGAGGACCGGCGCGCCGGTCACCTTCCGCTACGATCCGGCCAGCCATATCTTGAGTGTCAGCGCCGGACATGACCACGATAACAATGTCGAATACTTCGGATTGGGCCACAACTCGCGTGATGCGCTCTACCGCGTGCCCTTCGGCGCCATTACGCCCGGGACGGCACTCACCCTGCGCTTCCGCACCTATCACACCGACGTCACCGGCGTGCGGGTGCGCTTCTACGACACGGTCGGTAGCCACGAGGTCTTCCAGGATATGACCCTCGCCGCTGGCGAGGTCTCGTGCTACGACCCGTCGCAGCCAAACGAGCGCTGCGACCTCTGGCAGACGGTCTACACACCCCCCCAGACTACCACGCTCTACTACCGCTTCATCATCACGGACGGTACGGCAACCGCCTACTACGCCGACGACGCCTTCAAAGATGGCGGTTGGGGGCAGGCCACCCCGACGCCGGTGGACAACAGCTACGCGGTCACGGTGTACTCCCCCGATTTCACGCCCATCGCCTGGATGCGAGATGCGGTCGTCTACCAGATCTTCCCCGACCGCTTCCGCAACGGGAACCCCGGCAACGATCCCGGCCCCAGCGAGCCGCGTTACGGCTACCCACCCACACCGGAGGATCAGATCGTCCGCAAGGGCTGGGACGACCTGCCGGAGGGCTTCTGCCGCTCCTACGACGACCCCGCGCAGCCCTGCGATGAGCAGCCCCGCGGCCGCGACTTCTTCGGCGGCGACCTGCAGGGGGTCACCGCCAGGCTCGACTTCCTGCAGGCCCTCGGTGTCACCGCGATCTATTTCAACCCAATCTTCGAAGCCGCCTCCAACCACCTGTACGACACTCGCGACTACACGGAGATCGCCCACTTTCTCGGGAGCCAGGAGGACTGGCAGCGCCTCGTCAGCGCGGCGGATGCTCGGGGCATCAAGATCATTCTCGACGGGGTCTTCAACCACGTGTCGTCCGACAGTCCCTCCTTCGACCGTTACGGCCACTTCGCCATAGTCGGCGCGTGTGAGAATCCCGGCTCACCCTTCCGAAGCTGGTTCTTCTTCCACGATGTTGCGCCCGGCACGGGCCCATGCGTCGCCTCCAACGGCACTCCGAACGCCGCCACCTATGACGCCTGGCTCGGCTTCGATAGCCTCGCGGTGCTCAACAAGAACAACCCGGCGGTGCGTGCCTTGATCTACAGTGCTCCGGACGCCGTGGCCCGGCTCTGGCTCGACCGGGGTGCCTCCGGCTGGCGCCTGGATGTGATGGGCGACCTTTCCTTCCCGGACGATTTCTGGCAGGGGTTCCGCAGCGCCGTCAAGGCAACGGACCCCGAGGCCCCAATCATCGGTGAGCTGTGGAAGAAACAGGAAGTGCTGCCCAAGATCCACGGCAACCAGGCAGACACAGCGATGAACTACCGCTTCCGCAACGCCATCCTGGGCTTCTTCGGCCGGGTGGACGACAAGGGCTTCGCCGACGATGGCCAGTCCGATCAGCCGCCGTCGCTCTTCGCCAGCAAGCTGCTGTCAACCCGCGAGGACTACCCCGATGCGACCTACTACACGCTGCTGAACCTCCTGGACAGCCATGACACTGAGCGCATCCTCTGGTCGCTGACCCCCGGCAAGGAGAATCGCGAGGAGAAGGAGTTCAATGCCGGGAACGTCGCCGCGGGCAAGGCCCGTCTGCGGCTGGCAGCGCTGGTGCAGATGACCATCCCCGGCGCCCCAACGATCTACTCGGGCGATGAGGTCGGCGTCACCGGCGACGACGACCCGGACGACCGGCGGACGCTCCCCTGGCTCGACCAGAGTGCGTCGACGCTATACCTTCCCATCGTCGCCAGCAATGCCGGCCCCGGCTCGCCCGGTCCCGTCGCCGCACAGGCGGGAGAGGACTACGGTGTGGGGGGTGACCGCTCGCTGCTCGAGTACTACCGCCGGCTGACCGGCCTGCGCCACAGCCGTGAGGTCTTTCGCAGCGGTGAGCTGACCTTCCTCCTCACCGACGACGCCGGCCGGACGCTCGCCTACCTGATGCGAACCAGGAATGATGCCGCGCTGGTTGCCATCAACCGCAACAGCATCCAGCAGACGCTGACCATCTCCGTCACCGGGCGCCTGCCCGACATCGTCCGGTTCACGGACGCACTCAGCGGGCAGACGGGGATCGCCGCGAGCGCTGGCATTCTCACGCTGACACTTCCGGCCCTCGGCGCGGCCGTACTCCTCCCGGTGGCGGGCCAGGATCTGACCCCGCCCGCGGCCTCGGCGAATCTCAGTGCCACTGCCGCGTCCGGCCAGGTCGCACTGAGTTGGAGTGGCATCGGCGACGCGGCGCGCTACAAGGTCTATCGCAGTCCGGTGACCGGTGGTGGCTACGAGGCCATCGCGACGACAGCCACCACCGCCTACACCGACACGAGCACGGTTTCTGGACAACGCGCCTACTACGTCGTCCGCGCGGTTGACGCTGCCGGCAACGAGGGCGCCGCCGCCAACGAGGCCACGGCGCTGCCGTCCGCCCTGGTCGG
>DOUV01000888.1 GCA_003520455.1 Chloroflexota bacterium
CGGGCACCCTCGGCCCCCGGCTCGCAGCCCTCTTTACCGCAGCAGTGCGCTGCGGTCGCCGCGCGCGCAGCGAGACCTCGATCGCCCGCCGAGCCGTCAGTATCAGCCATGCCGCCGTCGCCCTGGCCCTCGAGCACTTCGGTGATTTGACGGGCAAGACGTTCTTGCTCGTGGGCTCGGGCAAAATGGGCGAAGTGGCTGCTCGCCAGCTTCACGATGCTGGCGCCCAGCATTTCATCGTCGCTAACCGCTCGCTCGAACGAGCCTGTACCCTCGCACGCCACTACAGCGGAACCCCTGTAGCCCTCGAAGAGATGCCCGGCCGGTTGGCCCAGGTGAATGCTGTCATCTCTTGCACGGCCGCTCCCCACGTGGTATTGACCGCCGCGCATATCACCGCAGCCCTCGCCGCGCGCGGCCCGCGCGAGCCGCTGCTCTTGATAGACCTGGCCGTGCCGCGGGATATCGATCCACTCGTCGCCAGCCTGCCAGGTGTTCGGCTCTACGACATCGACAGTTTGCAGACCGTGGCCGAACGCAACCTGGCCTTACGGAACGGCGAGCGCAGCGCCGCAGAAGCCATCGTCGAGGAGGAGCTCGCCGCTTTCGGCGCCTGGGTGCGAACGCAGAGTGTCGTCCCAACGATCAGCCAGTTGCACCAGACGGCCGAGCGCATCCGTCAGGCAGAGGTGGATAAGGCATTGCGCCGCCTGGGCCCGCTTGGCGACCGTGAGCGCGAGATCATCGACGCGATGACGCGTGGGATCATCAACAAGCTGCTCCACGAACCCACCGTCCGCCTCAAGGAGACCGCCGGCGACACTGATGGATTGCGCTATCAACGGGCGTTGTCCGAGCTTTTCGCCCTTGATTCCGGGCCCAACGGGCACGAGCGGCTCAACGGCGGGAGCGACGATCTCGATCGCCAGCCTGCCGCCTCCCTTCGGGACCAAAGGGAGGCGAGCGCGTGACCACCTCGATCCGGCTTGGTACTCGCAGCAGCCAGCTCGCGCTCGCCCAGACCCACTCTGTGGCCGCCGCGCTGCGTATGGCTCACCCTGGCCTGGTCGTCGAGATCGTCACGGTGCGCACCAGCGGTGACCGGCGCAGCGAGTCACTGCGTGAGATCGGGGGGCAAGGCGCGTTCACCCGCGAGCTCGAGCTCGCGCTGCTGGATGGAGAGGTTGACGTTGCCGTCCACAGCTTGAAGGATTTGCCCGGCACGGTGCTCCCGGGGCTCGTGCTGGCTGCCACGCCCCCCCGCGAGGATGAGCGTGACGTGGTCATCAGCCGCGATGAGTGCACTCTGGCCGCATTGCCGTGCGGAAGCCGCGTGGGCACGGGGAGTCTGCGCCGCGCCGCCCAACTGCTGCGAGCGCGCCCCGACCTGGAGATCGCCGATATCCGCGGCAACGTCGACACGCGGCTGCACAAGCTCGACGAGGGGCAGTATGATGCCATCGTCCTGGCCGCCGCGGGCTTGCGGCGCCTCGGACGGTCCAACCATATCGGCGAGTATCTGCCAGTTGAACTGCTCTTGCCGGCCCCTGGCCAGGCGGCTCTCGGGCTGGAATGCCGGTCCGACGACCAGACGACGCAGGCGCTGCTCACGCCGCTCAATGACGCCCCGACCTTCGCGGCCGTTACGGCGGAGCGGGCCGTGCTCCGCGCCTTCGGGGCCGGCTGTCGCTTGCCCATCGCAGCGTTGGGTCGGGTCGAGGGCGAGCAGCTCACGGTCCACGCGCGGGTCCTGAACCCCGCCGGCACCCTCGCCCTCGATGTGCGTGATCACGCGCCCTCAACCGAGGCTGAAGCGCTTGGGGCACGGGTGGCAGCGGCGCTCTTGAGTCAAGGGGCGGCAGTCTTGTTGGAGTTGCAAATTGAAGGCTGGAAGGGTGGTAGAGACGCCCCGCCGGGGCGTCTGTAAAGGTTGAAGGTTAAAACGGCGCATTCACCTTGTGTCGCAATGAGCAATCGTGGTCCAGCGTTAGGACGACATCATTCAACCTGTAACCTGCTCACCTGCAACCAACTGATCTTCCAACCCGAAATCTGGAACCGAAGGCGTTATGCGACCTCAATCCAAGGGAGGTAGAGTCTACCTCGTCGGCGCCGGGCCCGGCGACCCGGAGTTAGTGACCCTGAAAGGTCAGCGCCTTCTGTCGCAGGCCGATGTCGTCGTCTACGACCGCCTGGCGAATCCGGCGCTGCTGGCGCTCGCGCCCCCGCGGGCCGAGCGAATCTACGTCGGCAAACTGCCCGACCGCCATACGTTCAGGCAGGACGAGATCAACGCGCTGCTGATCGAGCGCGGCCAGGCGGGGCAGACGGTCGTGCGCCTCAAAGGCGGTGATCCGTTCGTCTTCGGACGCGGCGGGGAGGAGGCCGAGGCACTGCGCACCGCCGGCGTGCCCTTTGAGGTCGTCCCCGGCATCACCAGCGCCATCGCGGCGCCCGCCTACGCCGGGATCCCCGTGACCCACCGCGACGAGTCCTCGGCCTTCGCCGTCATCACCGGGCACGAGGATCCAACCAAAGCTGAGAGCGCGCTCGACTACGAGGCGCTCGCGCGGGTTGGCACACTCATTTTCCTGATGGGAGTGGGACGCCTCAACCAAATTACCGAGCATCTGGTCGTGGCGGGGATGAGTCCGGAAACACCGGCCGCCGTCGTGATGTCGGGCACCTGCCCCAACCAAAAGACTGCGACCGGCACGCTCGCGACCATCCACGACGAGGCGCAGCGCGCCGGCATTACTGCCCCGGCCGTGATCGTCGTCGGTCGTGTCGCCGGTCTGCGCGAGACGCTCCGCTGGTTCGATGATCCCACGATGCGGCCGCTCGTCGGTCAACGCGTGCTGGTCACGCGGGCGCGTGCCCAGGCCAGCGACCTGGTCGAGGCCCTGCGCGCCCTTGGCGCCGAGGTCGTGGAGTTCCCGGTCATCCGGATCGCAGCGCCCGCCGACAACTTCGCCGCCCTCGACCGCGCGGTTGTCCGTCTCGATCGGGGCGGGGGTGCCCGTGACGGCCAGACGGGGGATGACCAGCCCTACGACTGGGTGGTGTTGACCAGCGTCAACGGCGTCGAGATGATTTGGTCGCGGCTTCGTGCCGCCGGCAAGGACGCGCGCAGTCTCGGTGGGACCAGGCTGGCGGCGATCGGCCCGGCCACCGCCACA
>DOUV01000582.1 GCA_003520455.1 Chloroflexota bacterium
GTGCCTCCTCCAGCACCGCCCTGGCCCGGCCGTCGCCGGCCTGAGCCAGGATGGCGCCCAGTTCGCGCAGCGCCTCGGCTCGGGCCTCGTCGTTCTGGATGGAGCAAGCCACCTCCCACATCTCATCCAACAGAGCGGTGTCCGGCCGGTCCATTTCTTTCAGGGTGTTGTAGATCGCCAGGAGGAAATCGAACGGCTTCTCCGGGTTTAACGAATCCTGGATCAGGCGCGCGTGCGCGAGCGCCTCGTCGACCCGTCCCAGCCAGACCAGGGTTTCCAGGTCCTTGCTGGTGTACGCCCGCACCTGCTCGTTCACCACCTGGCATGCCACCTTGAGCCGGGCCAGCGTACGCAGGTCTACGTGGCGCTGCGCCACCGCCGCCATCCAGGCCAGGTCGAGATCGGCCAGGAAACCGGTGTAGGTGTAGTTGCTCCCTTTGTAGCGGGCCTCCATCCACTCCCGGCTGATGAGGGCCGGCAGCCGCCCGGCATCGCCGCTCTCAAAGAGGTGGGCGGCCAGATTATTCAACCCATACGCGTCGCAGCGCAGCCAGTCGTCGTGGTAGCTCTCCCAGTAGGAGTCGGCGATCCGGCGGTGCCACGTCTCGGCCGGGAGGTAGTAGCGGTTGCGTAACCGCTTGTTTTTCACGGTCAAGAATTGGCGGCGCAGGAAGTCAACCACCGACTGGTGATACAGGCAGTATCGATACTCTTCGACCGGCTCATCTGCAGCAGGTTCCACATCTTCGATGAACTGCCGGAGGTCACCCAGATGTTGCCAGGCAGCCTCCTCCGGTTGCGCTGTGAACGCTCGCGCCTGGTCGAGGGTCAGGCTGGCCTGCGCGACGGAGAGCACTCCCAGAATCGGCCCGTAGGCAGTTGACCACTCTCTGCCACCGATGGTGACGACTCGATCCAGCGACTCATAGTACAAACCATCGAGCCCCGGCGGCAGTCCCCGCAGTTCATCCGGTGGCCGCTGGCCGCTTACCATCGCGTCCAGCAGGAACGTGACGTACTGGAAGTTCCCCTCCGCCTTGGCAGTGAGCTCGGCGACAAACTCGTGCACGCGCTCGCGCGGCCACCCTGCCACGCCCGCAGCGAGTGTCTCGTCGTGGCTCAGGCGCGCCTCGATGTACCGGCGTACATCCTCCGCGTTCCGCCGGTCGAATTCGCCCGCCGAGAGAAAAAGCGTGTCGGCATCCAGGAAGGCATTCTCAATCCGGTCGTCGCGGCGACTCGTCAGGATGAAGCGTACGCCCCGCGGGAGTCTGTTCGCCTGCGCCAGGAGGGAGAGAATGCCCACTCCCTGGCTGTAGAGCAGGGCTTCATCCAGGGCATCGACCAGGATGACCACCTGCTGGTCGGGGTACTCGCCAAACAACGCTTCGAGTGGTTCCCGCACCACATGCACAAAGGCATCGTCCGGCGGGACGGCGCTCACGTCAAGCTTCTTGATGACGACACCGGTCACCTGCCCGCCGCTCACTTGACCAACGTGCTGGATGATCTCGATATGGAGCTGCCGGTCGCCGCTCTTCCCGGCCAGAGCGCTCGCGAAGGCCGGGTGGCGCGCCGCCAACTGGAGCGCCAGGCACTCGGCAAAGACGTGGGGGTTGATCCAGCGCCGATCGCGGGCCGAGCAGAAGTGGACCGCACTCAAGCAGTCCGCTCTCAGCCGGGCCAGACCATCGAGTGGGGGGACGGTGCCCAGGGAGAACTGGGTCAGGCGCGCGGCGATGGCCGTTTTACCGCTGCCAGGCTCGCCCGTGAGGAGGAAGAAGCGTGGTCCACCCGGCGTTGACAGCCAATCGTCGATGGCTTCGAAGACCCACGTGCGCCCTGTGAAGTTACGCGTGCGTTCGGTGATGTAGGTGGAAATGTCAATCATCGTACTGTCATCGTTTCTCACAGCACTGGCTTCCCTCCTGTCGTCCAAATTGGCGCCGATCATCCCGCTCATCCCGCTCGCTCGAACCACTCCAGCGTAGTGGGGAACAACTACGTTCGACTCTTGAATCGGTCGATGTTGGCCGCGACGGTCTTGGGAGACTCGAGGTGCATTCGTTTCCCCTTTCGATGATCGCTACGGCCACCGCCGGGTGACGGCCATGAGTGCCGCGAACGCCTCTTCCACCGCGAGCGGTCCGCCAAGCTCGACCAGGATCGGGATCAGGGCACGACATTGGAGAAAGAGGTTCTGGCGCGTATCTTCTGCCACGACGTGCAGCATCGTCCGCCAGAGCCTGTACAGGATTCGGGGGTCGTGACGCTGGTCCAAGAGAGGCCCGGCGAGCGCACAGAGCCGATCGATTCGGCGGTTCAAGTCCTGGACCAGGCCCGCGGCCCGGATCGCTTCCGCCAAGACCGCGGCGCGCTCCTCTGCTTGCAGCAGGGGGACCAGGCGGGTCAGCGCGAGCGCCCGCGACTCGGCGTCCCCAATCGTCCGGGCCGTTGCCAAGGCGTCGCTGATCGCGGCGGCTCTCAGCTCGTGCGACAGACCGGGCAGGCGGTCGGCCAGGCCGGTGAGCACGGAGGCGCGCCAGTAGTCGATCCAGAAGGTGCGTGCGGCGGCGAGTGCCGGCTCGTGCAGATGGGCCGGCAGGTGCGGT
>DOUV01000700.1:0-3379 GCA_003520455.1 Chloroflexota bacterium
CCCGCGTCGGGGAGGGGCTGGGGAGGGGGCCGCCCCCCGCCAACTCTTGCGTGCACCCTTCAGCAAGTCCTGTACCAACCGATTGGAAGTCGCTGTCCGACGCGGCGAGCCGTCTCCACCGAAGACAACCGCACCCGCGCCCGCCGCTCGGCCTGGCGCAACCAAAGGCTCCGCAGTGCGTCTCAACAAGCAGCCCGGCCGCTCGTCATACCCTCGCGGCGCGCTCCGCCTGGTCAATCCGTGGCGAGTGAGCCCGTTCTCATCATTATTTCGTCCAGAGACTTGACCGTTCCAATGAGGATCCCTATACTCTGCTCTTGCCCCAGGCGTTCCGCCAGGGGCAGTTGTTTGGAGGTGAGATGGTAGCCATTGGCGAGCAGCTCCGGGAAGCGCGTGAGGCGCGTGAGCTGACGCTTCAGGATATCGAGCGAGCGACTCGTATCCGGGCAAAGTACCTGCGGGCCCTGGAGGAGGAGAACTTCGAGGTGCTCCCTGGCACAGTCTACGTTCGGGGGTTCCTCAAGACGTATGCGCGCGAACTCGGTCTTGATCCGGAGCCTCTGCTGGCGCAAGTCGGTGCCGCGCCGGAGGCCATCCCCGAGCCGGTCCTGTCGGGGACGTTTCTGGCCGAGCCCCTCCAGCCCACACCATTGCCGATCACCTCGATCGTCTCGACGTTGGCGGTGCTGATCTTGATCGGCGCTCTCAGCGTTGGTGTGTGGTGGGCCTATCCGCGTCGTGACCAGCTGATGGCCCTTTTTGCATTCGGGTCCGCCCCGGCCGGGGCCACTCCGGCACCACCGGAGACGCCGCCTGGTGTCGCACCTCTAATCACGGCGACGCCCACCTTCATTTTCCAGCCAACCATCCCACCCGATTCGACGGCCACCGCGACGCCAGTGCCCACCGCTACGATACCACCACGCCCGACCAGCACCGCGACTCCAGGTGGTCCCACACTCACGCCCGCACCTCCGCGTCCAGTTGAAGGTGTGCGTGTCCAGGTGGAGCTGACTGAGACGGCCTGGATTCTTGTGCGGGTGGACGGCGAGCAAGCCTACATCGGCACGCTGCCCCCGGGAGAGACGCGGGAGTGGCAGGGGAAGGAGAGCGTCTTCCTGCGGACCGGGAACGCTGGCGGGGTGCGGCTCATCTTGAATGGGCAGGATCAGGGTCTCCTTGGGCGGCAGGGCGAGGTGATCAACCGGACGTGGGAGCGCAATCCGGAGGGCGGTCTGCCGGTCCAGGTCGAGCCCACCATGACGCCCGTTCCGACAACCACAGGGGACTGAGGAGAGTAGAGATTCGACAGCTGTGGTCGCTGATCGACAAGTCGCGCGGTGGCATATCTCGTGGTCGAACTGCGTGACGACACAAGATCTTGCGCCACAGGCTACCACGATGAACTGGGGCGCGACCGGGTGAAACATGATGCACGCGAACATCAATCTCCAATCTCCACTCGCTGATCTCCGGGTGGGTGTCTTGTGATGAGGTATCATCTCGTAACGCTCGGCTGTGCGAAAAATGTCGCCGACAGCGAGGGCATCGGCGCGTTGCTTCGCGGTGCCGGGTATCGGCCCGCGTGCTCGGATGAGGCCGATGTCCTGATCGTCAACACCTGTGGCTTCTTGCAGGCCGCTCGTCACGAGAGCGTCGAGACGCTGAACGCGCTGGGCCGCGGAAAGCGGCCGGGGCAACTCCTGGTGGCGGCCGGCTGCTTGAGCGAGCGCCTCGGAGCGGCGCTGCAACACGAAGTCCCCGGCCTCGACGGGATCATCGGGACCCAGCAGTGGAGCCGCATCACCGAGTTCCTGGAGCGTTTGCAGGATCGCCGCGTGGAAGAGCGCTGGCGCGCCTTCGTGATGCCGGCGGATGCCCGCAATCACGTCGTAGACAGCGTCGGGCGCCGCGCTGAGGGGCACAGCGCCTACCTCAAGATTGCCGATGGCTGCTCGGCGCCCTGCGCCTTCTGCACCATCCCCAGCTTCAAGGGACTGCAGCGTTCCAAGCGGCCTGGGGCGGTCATCGCCGAGGCCCAACAACTCGTCGCCCAGGGCGTCGAGGAGATCGTACTCGTGGCCCAGGATCTGACGGCCTACGGCCACGATTGGGGCGAGTCCACCGGCCAGGGGTTGCCGACGCTGCTCGAACAGCTCTGCACCGAGGTCGAAGCGCCCGAGGGCCGGCTCTGGTTCAGGCTGATGTACGCCTATCCCGGACACGCCACCGAGCGGCTGATCGAGGTGATGGCGCACTTTTCCCAGATCCTGCCGTACCTCGACATGCCCCTCCAGCACGGGGACCGCAGCGTGCTCAAGCGCATGCGCCGTCCGCACAACATGCAGCGTCAGGCGCGCTTCTTCGAGCAACTTCGAGCGACGCTGCCCGATATCACCCTGCGCACGACCTTTATCGTCGGCCACCCGGGAGAGGGCGAGGCCGAGTTCGAGCGGCTGCTCGAATTCATGAGTGCGATGCAGTTCGACAAGGTCGGCATCTTCCAGTACTCGTCCGAGCCCGGCACCATCTCGACAGCCATGGCCGACCAGGTGCCGGCAGCGGTCAAACAGGCGCGTTGGGAGCGGGCGATGGCCCACCAACAGCCGATCGCGCTGGCCCGCCAGGAGGCTCAACTCGGCCGGGTCTTGGATGTCCTGGTAGAAGGTTGGGATCCAGAGCGCGGCGTTGCCCTGGCCCGCTCCTACCGTGAGGCGCCCGAGGTGGACGGCTACGTCCTGGTGACGCCCAGGCGAGGTGAGCAGTACGAGCCCGGCGATCGCTTGACGGTGCGCATTGGCGCCGCCATGCCCTACGATCTGGAGGCGCGCACCGTCAAGCGTCACCCGCGTCTCCCGCGCCAGTCTCGTCCCGAACCGGCCGGCCTGATTGGCCTGGGGACGATCCCGGTTGCGCCGTGAGTTCGATCCGCCAACCAAGCCGCCTCCCCGAGGCGGCTTTTTTTGCCTCTGTCGAGAGCCTCTCACCCGCACTGCGGCAGAGGTGTGAGTGAAGGAGGACACATCCCGATGACGATGCCCTCTCCTGACCAGATGATGCAGTTCCTGTCGCAGATCCTCCAGCCACCCCTCGTGCGCCAGTTGTTGGCATTGGCTCTGACTGTCGTGGTAGCCCTCGTGGTGGGGCTGATCGTCCGGCGGCTCTATCTGGTGACTATCGCGCGCGTGGCGGCGGCGCAACGAATCGCGCACCTGGTGAACCAGGGCCGCCAGGCACTGCAACTCGATCCTCTTCCGGCCGAGGTTGCCGGGCCGCGCATCCGCGGTCTAGTAATCAGCCTGGGGGCTACATGGGTGCCGCTGAGTGGCTGGTTGGCCGGCCAACTCGCGCTCGGGATCTTCCACCAGCGGGCCTGGCC
>DOUV01000700.1:3451-7389 GCA_003520455.1 Chloroflexota bacterium
CCCGCCGATCTCCTGGTCCGGCTGGTCCCAATCTGGCTGCTCGTGTTGCTGTTCCGGGTCGCGCAGCGGCTGGCGACGGTCTTCCTCTCGCCAGGCTCGGCGCGCCGGGCGACGCGCGCGCTGCGGCTTCTGTGGTGGCTGGCGGTGGTGCTCCAACTATTGGGGGGGCTGGACCGGCTGCTGATGTGGTTGGTGCAGCCTGTCCTCCCGATCGCCGGTGGGATCTCGGTGCTCTCGGTGCTCGGCGCGCTGGTCGTGCTCGGCTTCTTTCTGTGGCTGTCGGGTGTGGCCCGCCGCACGGCCGCGCTCACGGCGGAGCGTGGTTTCTCCGTCTCAGCCTCTCTCGCGAACACGATCGCCACCTTCGTTGGCTACGCCGTCATGGCGCTCGGCCTCGTGCTGGCGGTGGCCACCCTCGGCATCAAGTTGACCACCCTGACGGTCCTGGTTGGGGCGCTGGCCGTGGGCGTTGGCTTTGGTCTCCAAGAGGTGATAAGCAACTTTATCAGCGGGATCATCCTGCTGACAGAACGTTCGATTAAGCCGGGGGACGTTCTGGAGGTGAACGGCGAGCTTGTGGTGCTCGAGCGCCTCAACATGCGGAGCAGCATCGTCCGCAACAACGACAACGTCGAGATGATCGTACCGAACGGGACCTTCCTGGCCAATACGGTGCGCAACTACTCGCTGAGCACGCCACTGGTCCGCGTCCGGGTTCCAGTTGGCGTCGCCTACAGCTCGAATCCCTACGAGGTGCGCGAGGCGCTCCTGGCGGCGGCGCTCGCCCACCCACGGACGGTTCGTGAGCCGGCACCGTCGGTCCACTTCACCGGCTACGGCGACAGCTCGCTCGACTTCGCGCTGCTGGCCTGGATTGAAGGTCCGGCCACCGTGCCGGCCTACAGCAGCGACCTCCGTTTTCTGATCTGGGACGAACTGGCTCGTCGCGGGATCGAAATGCCCTTCCCGCAACGTGACCTTCACCTGCGCAGCGGGGTGCCCTGGGAGACCCTCCTGGAGCGGCTGAACGCTGCGGGTCACCAGAAATCGGAGGAAACCGCGTGACTATACAGCCAGACCGGTGCCCCTGTCTGTATCAGCAGCTCGTTCGCCCGTGGCCTGGTCTCGGCACCGTCCAGAACAGCCCCCTCGCTGCGCCAGGTGTCCTCGCCCGACTCCCGTGTTCGACAGGGCTCAGGCTCGTCTGATGGCCCGCGCCTGGTTCCGTACCACCAGACGTGCCCGCGAGCAGTTGGACCTCACCTTTTCCCGAGAGGAGACTCGAAGGGCCACGGTGGCCTGGCTCCAGAGGCACCTGGCAACGGCCGCGCGCCCCGCGCTGGCGCCCACGCAAATAAAGCGGCCGGCGCGGGAGGCGCCGGCCGGAGTGAGAGGCGTGCTGGTCAGGTGGTCGATACGGGTGGCTCGGGTGGAGTCAACTGAACGTCCTGTTCGGTGGGCGGGGCCAGCTTGAGCTGTTGCCAGAGCGCGGCTTCCTGGCGCTCGGCGGTCTCCTTTCCGGTCTGGATGGCCCGCTCGATCCGGGCGCGCCGCTCGGCGATGCTCTCGCGCACCGTCCGGACAACCTCACTCACGAGACTCTCACCCCCGGCCAGTTCGTCCGTCTTGCGGCGGAGCCACTCCCGGTTGGCAGCACCGGCATGTGGGGTCATGAGAAGGGTCGCGCTGGCACCGAACGCGGCGCCCAGCACGAATCCGAGTGTGAATCGCATAGCGGACTCCTAGCTCCAGGGATCAGGCGGCTGATTCTGACCGCGCAGCGTCTGGATTGCCTCGCGCATCCCGGCCGCGGCGCTGCGGAGAGTGATGATCGGCGCGGCGACCGATTGGGTGACGAAGGTGCCGGTGGTCTTGAGCTGGTTGATCGTCTCGGTCGTCGTATTCAAGAGGGGGATGACCTCGCTTCGCAGAAGCTTGACGAGCTGGTACATCTGCCAGATCAATACAATCATCAGCCCGCCGACGAGCAGGCTTTCAAGCGCCAGCAGGATCAGCGTGATATCGCGCAGGTTGGCAGAGAGGTTGGCGGCCCCTTCGCGCCAGAAGATAGCGATGATCGCGGTCACCGCGATGCCGACGACCAGGCCGAGGGCGAAAACGATTCTTCGGCTCATAACGTTCCCTTCTCGCGCCAGAAGATAGCGATGATCGCGGTCAATGCCATGCCAGCGGTGAACGCCATCTGCTGGCTGATGGTGCTTTTTCCGGGAAATGTCGCCTGGGCTGGCAGTGCCTCCCTCGCGGGAGACACTGCCGGGACAAGTGACCTCTCCCCGCCGGGCTTCTTTCCGTTCTGGCAGTCGAAACGGGTAAAGAAGAAGGGAGAGAGTGCGGTGGACAATTTGGCGCTGACTATATCACAGCTTCAGGGCGTTGGCAACGAGCATGCCGAAGACGCAGCCGAGCAAGGCTGGGATCACGCGGATCACGCCGATGGTGGGCAAGGGGAGTGTGGCGTCGGCTGTGAGCCACTGCGCCGCGAGGAAGCCCATCAGGCCCAGCAGCCAGTAACTGAGCAACTGGCCTGGCGTCTGCCCCCAGATGAGATGAAAGAGAGCGGCCGCCAGTCCCGTGAGAAAGAGCGTGAGAACTATGGCAGGTCCCATCGTGATTGGGCGTTCGTCTCAGAGACCCTCGAGCGTTCAACGGTCTTCGATAATGCCACCGCCGAGGCAGACCTCACCGGCGTAGAAGACGCAGCCCTGGCCGGAAGTGACCGCGCGCTGCGGCAGGTGGAGTATCACCGCGGCGCGGTTGTCGGGCAGCAGCGTCAGGGTGGCGGGCACGGAGGGGGCCTTGTAACGAACCCTGGCCTCGACCCGGATCGACTCGTTGGGGGCGACCCCGCTGATCCAGTGGACGTCGCGGACGCAAACCTCGGTCTGGCCGAGCTGCTCGGCCGGACCGACGATCAAGGTGTTACGCGTGACGTCGCGACCCACCACATAGAGCGGCTCACCCGTGGCAATGCCCAGCCCCCGCCGTTGGCCGATCGTGTAGCAGGGGAGGCCCTCGTGTCGGCCGAGCACCGCCCCGTCGAGCGTGACGATCGGGCCGGGGATGAGGGCCCCGGCCGGCGCGTGGCGGCGCAGAAAGTCGCGGTAATCGCCACGGGCGATGAAGCAAATCTCCTGGCTCTCAGCCTTCTCGGCCAGAGGCAGGCCGTACTGGCGAGCCAACTCGCGGACCTGTGGCTTGGTCAGGTGCCCAACGGGGAAGAGCAACCAGGCGAGTTTCTCCTGGGTCAGGCTGTAGAGCACGTAGCTCTGGTCCTTGCGCTCGTCCACGCCCTTGAGGAGTTGGTACTCAACGCCGCCGGGCAGGGACTCATTGGGGCGCTCTGCGACGCGGACGTAGTGGCCGGTTGCCAGGTAGTCGGCCCCCAACGCCCGTGCCAGGTTGAGCAGATAAGTGAAGCGCACGAGCTTGTTGCAGTTCAGGCAGGGATTCGGGGTCTGACCCGACAGATAACTGTTGATAAACGGGTCTACCACCGCCTGCTTGAAAGGCTGCTCGACATTCTTCAGATAGAACGGAGCGCCGATTGCCTGGCAGAGCGCGCGGGTATCTTCGACGGCATCCGGCGTGCAGCAACGGTTGTGGACGAAGCCGGTGGCCTCATCGACCACCCCTTGCTCACCCGCCCATAGCCGCAGCATCACGCCGATCACCTCGTAGCCCTGCTCGTGCAGCAACAAGGCGGCCACTGAGGAATCAACCCCACCGCTCATGGCCACAACGACCCGCTTGCCGTTTGGCGCTGCAGGCTGGACCTTCAGACTGCTCCAATCGCGAATCTCACAGGTTCCTGTCGTCATTTGCATTTGCTTCACGTTCGTCTACTACAACTCGAGTAGCAAAGGTAGCAGTGATGTTCTAGAGCGCCGGTCAAGTAGTCACCGAGACGATTGCAAAGC
>DOUV01000127.1 GCA_003520455.1 Chloroflexota bacterium
AAACTTTCTGCTACCTACTTAGTGTTCCGGTCACGTCGTCAGACTTCCGAAGTCTTCCGAGACTTCGGAAGTCTTTTCCCTCCCCCCGCCGGATGACTTGACCGATGTTCTAGCGCTCCGGACATTGCCAGGGGGTGTAGTTTTCCTGTCCGGCGCGCACTCGGAACTCCGGCTCGCCCCGGTCGATCCCTCCTACCGAGCGGACCAGCTTGCCATCAATCCATTGCTCAACCCGATACGGATGGCCCGCCTCGCCGTAGCGAGCGTAGTCCACGGGGAGACCACCGATCTTCAGGAACCCCGTCGGCTCGATCGAAGCGTACCCGTGCGGGTCCATGTCGACCCAGGCGCCATCAGCTTCCAGCTTGTAGACCTTGATCCAGGAGTAGCTCGGGTAGGGCGGGACGCAGGTCACGATGTTCCCGACAGTCACGTCCCGAATCGGTCCCTTCCAGCTGAGTTTCGCCATGGCGCCACCGCTCTCTTCGAAGTACTCCATTCGGATCGTATGCAAGCCCGCGCTCAGCTCGATCCCTTCCTTGAACTGCTTCCGAGCCATCGAGTGCCACTGGTCGATGATCAGCCTATCGTCAACGTAGAGGCGCACGCCGTCGTCCGTCACCGTTTTGAACTCATAGTGACCGCCTGGGAAGTGCAGGGTCCGCGTCCAGCGGACCGAGAAGTTGTCTATCCCGAGGCGCCAGTCGGGTGCTCCGCTGCCCCAGTCGAAGTCGATCTCGGCGTCCCTGCGCACCAGGGCCGCTGGCCCCGCCAACCAGCGGTTGTCGTAGTACTCGCCGAGCCACTCGGCCGTGGTCACGGGGCCGGGTGTCCAGGAGACCTGGGCGACGGCTTTGTCGAGGTTCTCATAGTACTCCACCACCAACGCATGGCCGCCACCGCTCAGGTTAACGTCAGTCGTGTGGGTCGTCGCGGGGTGGTCGTACCACTCGTTGATGATCGGAGTGCCGTCCACCCAGACCCGCATTCCGTCGTCGCAGGTTGCGCTGAAGCGGTAGGTACCCGGGGTGACATCAATGGTGCGAGCCCAGCGCGCCGAGAAGCGATCGGCGCTGACGAGCCCTGGCGCGGGTGAGCCGGTTGCCCAGTCGAAATTGATTGCGGCATCGTCTCGGACAAGCGCGGGGGTGCCGGTGAGCCACGGGTTGTTGAAGTACTCGGCTCGCCACCCGGCGAGCCCCTCGGCCCGGCTCCACCACAAGCGCGCGACTGCTCGCTCAGTCGCCTCAAAGTACTCCATTCGCACGCTGTGAACGCCCGCACCGAGGCTGATCTCCATAGAATGCTGCGTCGGTGCCATGATCCGCCATTGATCCAAAATCAGGCTGCCATCGACAAAGAGACGCACGCCGTCGTCTGTCTCGGTCGTGAAGCGATAGTGCCCTGCCTCGAAGTAGACCTGACGCGTCCAACGCGCCGAGAAGTTGTCTGCCGGGATACTCCGATCGGGTGAGCCGGTGCCCCAGTTGAAGTTGATCGCGGCGTCCTGCCGAACTACCGCTGGGGCGCCCCCGAGGTACGGGTTTGGAAAGTATTCACCTCGCCACCCTGCATCGTCGGCCAGAGCGTCAACCGGCATCGCCAAGAGTGCCGCAGTGACCAGGGCGGTGAACAGGGGGGCAACGGTGCCGACGAATCGGTGCCGGCGAGTCATCTTGCCCTCCTTTCCAGGGAATACAGGACATCCCTGCGAGTGTAGCGTACCATGTTCCTGGTGGGACGGCATCGTGTGAACGACCACCTCGCAGGACGCCGAAAGGCTGACGGAGGCATCATCAACTCGCTGAGACACATCCGCCATTTGGCTGGGACGATGATCGTGACGGGCGAGTGGGAGATTTCGCGAAATCTGTGGGCGGAATACATCCACTGAAGTGAAAAGCGGGCGGTTCGATAGAAGATCAAGCCATCTCTTGTTCAGCGGAGGGACACCAAGCGGGGTGCGATGCCTGCTGAAGTCGAAAGGGGGCCTGGCAGGCAGCGGCTGAGGGCAGGGCCTAAACGCGGCACTGTTGGTGCCGGTAGGAGGAGAAAACGGGCAACCCCGCCGCGCAACTCGAATCGAAGGCGCGTCCGGGATGGCCCGCAGCGTTGGGTTCAGGCAACCGCGCGTCACGGACGGGTCAAGGATATTATCGGTCGCCCCATTCTTCACTTGAGAGCGGGGAAGACAACGAGCAACCGATTCACTCGCCATCTCCCCCACGATCCCGTCTCTCGTGAATGACACGACGGCTTCTGGTGAATCGTCCTAACCTTCCGCCAGGCGTTTGGCGGGCCCATCACCAGACGGATAGCCGAACGGGCGCACCAGGAGCACCGGGACTGAGACGCTGCGCAGTACCGTGTCGGCTACACTTCCGAGAACGATCCGCCTGAATCCAGTCCGACCGTGCGTTGCCATAGCGACGAGATCCACAGCCTCACGGTCGACAACCTCGACAATCTCCTGAGCCGGGTCACCAAAGCGAACTGCAATGGTGACCGAGTAACCAGCCTCCCGGAGAGGCCGGGTCTCCACCTGCAGCTCGTCGGTGAGCGAGCTCTCCAGGCCCGCCAGCACTTGACTGCGATAGATCGGGTGTGCGGCGCGTTCAATGGCCTGCTCTGATTCGTACTCCGGCACTGTCACCATATCGGTAAAGAGGCGCCGTGGCGGTGGGGCGACGAACCCCTCCGCAAGTGGTGCCACGCGGAGCAGGATCAACTCGGTGTTTTCCGGGTCGAGAAAGCGCTGAACGTGGCGCAAAACCTGCCGACTGAATTCGGAGCCATCCAACGGGATCAAGACGGTGTGGGTGCTCATTTCTTTCCCTCATTCTCACGGTTCGAGACGATCTCCAGTCATGACCTCTCATCTGGAACCCCGGCGGTCCGGCCACTCGGCGTCGCCTGAACGCCAGAAGGTCTCGAACCTCAAGGCTCGCGGTCAGAGATGTGGTGCTCACGAAGGTGCGAGCCAGGACGGCATTCTCGTGAGACCCGGGGTCAACGGTTCCTCAGGGGCCTGCGTTGGGGTTGCGAAGGGAGACGGCATGGGGAAGGACAGCAGCAATGCACCAGCCGCTCGCCCTGGAGAACCTGCGCCAGCGAGAGTATGACCCATTCTGAGCCTAGCCCAGCCCACGAGCCGGGTCGAGTGACAAAAGTCAGAGCCTGGAATTGAGCCATGTCTAATCACCGCTCAGCTTGACGACGTGCTCCCGCTCTCCTCCAGACGCTGTACTCCGTGCTCCTTACTGTGCCTCGACCCAGCGCTCTTGTCCCGCACGCCGGACCCTTCCAGAGGTGATGGTCCCCGTCGATCCGACTCCAGACAAATGCCAGAACTCCTCCCCATCGCCTGACGAACATCACTAACGGATCAGGCTGGAGAGCGCACAATAGTGTTATGAAGACGGACCAGCGTTACTCTCCGACGTTCATGCTTCGATCCTGAATCTTCTTTTCTTCACCCATAAGGGGCCAGTTGCTCTGGTTTGATGTTTTGTTCTGAGAGTAGCATCTGGCTCGCAACATATCGCCACCCCGCTTCGGCGGACTGGCCCTCTGACGACTGTCTACTATACGGCGCCAAATCGATTCAACAACTCAGGATGATTCTCTGGCCGATGCCGGCCTCGACAAGCAACAAGCCAGTCGAGCGGGCGAGACGCCGGGGAGAGTGCCTCTCGGTACTTGTGAGGATCTCGGGGAGGACGGCCATGCGAAGCAGTCCAGGCGGCCGGACAACGAAGTGGATGCGGCCGCTTGCGCAGGCGCTGACACTGGCGCGGGCTGGCCGGAGGGTGTTTGGTGGCCTGGCGGCTGGCCCTGCTGATGAGCCGGCACCCGTCGGTGGGTTGCTTCACACGGTGCTTCCGCTCCTGATATTCTTGTCCGGTGCCGCTCTCGCATGGCGCTCAGATATCACCCTGGGTAGCGCGCTGGTGCCAGGACATCGGTCAAGTCGTCGCCGGGGACGCATGCTCGGGGACTTCCGAAGTCTTCCGAGACTTCGGAAGTCTGACGCCTTGACCGGCGCTCTAGAAGGCTTTGCTGCCCTGCTTGCGTATCCCGTGGTGGCCTACGGTCGCTTCCTGCCCGCGACGATCGCGTTTGTGCCTCGGGCGACGGCTCTGTTGCCTCATGATCCCCTATTTCCAGCTCCTTATGGGTTGGCAACCAGCGAACCGGCGGCCACGAGCCACAGTTGCGTGCGACGGGCGGGGAGACGTTTGTCTCCCCCTACCCTTGTGCAATCACTGGAGGTGCGTTATGAACACCAGGTTCGTTTCTCCGGATCTGCCGCAGAGTGAGTCGATGCAGGTGCCGATCATCTATGTCAAGGATGGGCCTGTCTGGGAGTACATGCGCCTGATCCGGCGCCTCTCGCAGGCAAACATCCCCGACGAGAATGAGTTGAACACTCTCGGCACCTCGGGTTGGGAGTTGGCAGCGATCTTCGCTGACACGCCGTTTATGTACCTGGACTTCAGACGCCTGGCAGGAGAGGGAATCGGTTCAGTGGCGCTGGGGTGAGACGGCCGGCGCGGCTTCCATCGGGGCCTGGCGACCGCCGTTAGTCGTTGTACAAAGGAGGCATCGATCATGTCAACACAGACAATGCTCACCATCCCCCGGGTCGTAGCAAGGGGACAAGTGGTAGATATCGAAATGAAGTACCTGTACGAAGCGAATGTCGAGCTGGACATGCCTTTGGATGTCGGCAGCACCCCACGCGGCAACCGGCGGATTGTCTCCGTCAAGGGCGGGACGTTTGAGGGGCCGAAACTCAGAGGTGACGTGCTCCCCGGCGGCGCCGACTGGCTCCTCATCCGGCCCGACGGCACAGCGGAAGTGGAGAGTCGGGCCGTCGGTCGCACCGACGACGGCGCCCTGATCTACGCCAATTATCGAGGGCTCCTCCGCGCCTCGCCAGAGGTGATGCAGCGGATTGCCCGGCGCGAAGCTGTCGATCCCTCGGAATACTACTTCCGTGTCACCGCCTCCTACGAGACCGCGTCGGAGAAGTACGGCTGGTTGAACCGAATCGTAGCACTTGCCTTCGGCACGTTCACTCAGGAGGGGGTCAGCCTGATGGTCTACGATGTTCTCTAGAGCGCCGGTCAAGTCGTCAGACTTCCGAAGTCTTCCGAGGCTTCGGAAGTCCCCGATCATGCGTTCCTGGCGACGACTTGACCGGTGTTCTAACCTGCCAGCTGATCTGCGGCGCTGTACCGACGTCGTCAGCCCCTTCCATCGACTGGGAGGATTGAGTCATGGAGAAGCGTGTTGGTCAGGTGTCCCACTACTACAATCGCCTGGGTGTGGCCGTTCTGGATCTCATCGAGGGACTGAAGGTCGGCGACGAGGTCCACATTCATGGGCGCAGCCGGGATCTCACCCAACGGATCGAGTCCATGGAGATCGACCACCACAAGGTTCAGGAGGTTGGGCCCGGGGCGAACGTCGCCCTGAAGGTGGTGGGACGCGTCAAAAAGGGCGACACGGTGTACAAAGTACTTGAGGAGGCGGGGGCTGAATACTTGTAGCGAGAGTGGCGCCGCAGGCTGGAGAGCCGCTGGCCCGCGCCGAGAGAGGTGAGGATGCTTGTGACTCGCTCAGGCTCGGCCCATTTTTGGTTCTGACCCTCCTGGCGGTGGGGCCGTTCACGGCGTGATCCTCGTCTGGCTGGTACGAGCGTGTTATCTCAACACACGACCTCTCGGCAGTGGCGCGGTCTGAGCAGGCCACACTGCAGCGAGTGAATGCCCCGCTCGCGGGCCGTGCCGCGAGCGGGGCACGGTGGTCGACGGGCGGTCCGTCGGACCTCACCTGGTGACCATCATGGAAGCAACCGTTGGTTCGGGAACCGCGACCGCAGACCGTTCCCGAACCAACGCGGTCAAACGGGATGAACACCGGGCAGACCGCTCGAAGCGACTCCTACTTCGCGGAGTGCAGTCCGATGCGGTTCCCCTCGGTGTCCAGGATGATCGCGAAATAGCCGTTTTCTTCGTCGATCAGTGTCTTTGGCGTCAGCACTTTGCCGCCTGCCGGTTCAACGCGCGCCAGTGCAGGCGCCAGGTCGTCTCCCATAGCGAAATAGATCGTGACGCCCCGGTCGCTGGGCTGATAGTGCTCGCCCTGGGCGAGCGCCCCGCCGATGCCTTCGTTGTCATTCGGGAGGAAGGCGTAGGGCGTGCCCATGATGTCTGCCGGCTGCACCTCCCGGCCCAACAACGTGCCGTAGAACTTCGAGGCCCGCTCCATGTCTATTACTGGAATCTCGAACCAGCTGATAAGATTGGCCATCTGTCCCTCCTCGTGGGTGTGAAAGGGTCCGACATCCCTCACTGTATCACAAGGGCGCGTCAGAATCGAACGCCAGCCCCGGCATGTCGGTGGCGGATGGCGTATCTCACTTTCTGTAAAAGTTGCGCGCACGCGCCACTTTTGCAGAAATATGAACACATCATCCGGTGGCGGGTCAGATTGTTGGGTGAACCGCGGGTGGACAGCCAGGGCCAGGGAATCGGACCGCTTTCGTGGGACCAACCCGTCGCACGCTTTGTATACACGCAAGCCGAAGCCATCCGCGAACGCGCATGTTGGACCAATGTGCGCTGGTCCAATCCGCCGACGGAGCGGTTTGGAATGCCTGGAACGTGCGGACCTCCCGCAAGAACGCTCATCACGGTTCACGTTTTGCGCCAGCCCAGAGTGTGGTGCGTGGCACTCCGTGCATCGGATCCCAATATGAACTTCGCCGAAAGGCATCACTCAGCCCCCGGCCACTCGCGGTTGATGCTGGGCGCAACGCACCTTCTGGTGAGTTCGGGAATCATTCGGGGCACTGTTGGCTGACGGCTCGCGGCCCACGGGTTCATTCTGATGGCGGCGGTCGTGCGGGTGCCGATGGGGACGCCTGCGGTTCAGCCGTCCGTGGGCCGGCCCTCCAACGCTGAGAGGGTCCAACTCGCCACTGTTCCTCGCATGAAAGAGGGAGAGGAGTCGTGACGGGACGATCCTTGACCCGATTCTTCTGTCTGCGACGACCGATCACTCTCGTGTGCTTGCGTTTCCAACCAGCTTTCAGTGCTATACCGGAGATTTGACCGAGGAAACCGGATTCGTGGACCGGCCCAGGCGTGACTGTCTGCCAACACCTTAGGCATTCCTGTTGCTCGGAGAAAGTCAGGTGGTTGAGAGGAGGAAGTCGGATGAATATCTATCTCGTCTCGGGCATGCGCCACCAGATGGTGGCGTTCGGGGCGCGGCCTGAGGATGCCGTGGCTGAGGCGCTTGCCAGCGGTGAGGTCGGTGACTGGGAGATGCCGGCAGCGCGCGCGGTCGAACCGCCGGCGGGGTATGTATTGAGGCCAGCCCGGCAGACGATTGAATTGCTGCAGGCGGCGATGGGGGAGGGCTGGGCGACGCTTCGCGGCCGGCTGGAGGGCCTGACCGACGAAGAGTTCTTCTGGGAGCCCGCCCCGGGCTGCTGGACGGTGCACCAGACAGCGGACGGCCGCTGGACCTCGGACTACGCTGAGCCAGACCCGGAGCCGCCGCCGTTCACCACCATCGGCTGGCGGCTATTCCACGTGGCCTCCTGCAAGGTGATGTACCACGAGTACGCCTTCGGCCCGGCGAGGCTGACCTGGGATAAACTGCCGGTCCCCCATACCGCCGCCGCCGCGATTACCTGGCTGGAGGCGGGCCACGATCGGCTGCAGGCGGCGTTGGACCGCCTCAGCGACGCCGACCTGGAAGAGCTGCGGCTTACCAACTGGGGAGAGCCGTGGCCCACCTGGCGCATTTTCTGGACCATGGTCTTCCATGACGTTCATCACGGTGCCGAGATCGGCTGCCTGCGCGATCTGTACCGGGTGCTCCATCAGTCTCGTCTCTGAGCGTCGAGGTGGGCGCTCGGGCCGCCCTTCAGGGAGCTCTTCGACCTCGGCTCCTTGCTGCTGTTCAGAGGATCAATGCGGTACGCAGCACCCAAGATTCTCCTCAGTATGACAGATAGCGCCCAGGCACGTCACAAACGTAGATATAGCCGGTGATTGAAATCCGGTACGCTAGATAACGAGCGATTGAGGCTTCTCGCCGGACGCAGTCGAGTGCCAGCTCTCCTGGGAGGCGGTGTCCTGGCTTCGGTCGCCACCGATGAAGGTGTTCTGGGGGGACGTCCTGAGGCTGCGAGTCATGAAATTCTCTGTCGTGGCACCCGGCTACGATGGGACGATCGGGCACAAGGGAAAGCTCGACGCGGATGTTCGTGGCGCGAGAGCGCGGCATCGCCGTGATTATGGACAGGGGCCGCATTGCTCGCGATGGTGCGCCAGCGAGAAATTCTCCCAGACAAAGGTGACCAACGCCTGGGCGCGCCGGCTGAGCCCGCGGAACGGGCCCGGCCGGAGGAAACGAAGGAGGTGATGTGGATGCACCTGGATCAAGCTGCTCTTGAAGACTATCTCTCGAGGGTGAGTGGAGCCCCGATCCAGATTGAGGGGATCAACGAGCTGGGCGGTGGCACCGGCGGGGCTGCGGCCCTCAAAGCCTTCGGCTACGGTCAACCGATGTGCATCGACTACCGCCCGCTTGCCAGCGGGAAAGACGGCTCCGAGCCGGCTGAGATTCGGCGAGTTGTCCTGCGCCGAATCTCCCGCAACAGTTTTGGCCGCGAACGGGATGCAGACCGCGTGGCTGAGGTTTGGCTCAATTTCCACAGCTTTAATCATCTGCCGCGCCACATTCAGGCCCAAGACATGGTCGCCCTGGTTGACGACGGCCGGCTTGAATCCGCCGGACACATTCGGGAGCTCTTGCTCTTGACGGACTACGCCCCTGGTCAGCTCTACGCCGGTGACCTGACGCGGATTCGCGACGAGGGAATGTGCACGGATCGCGATCGTGCGCGTGCCGAAGCGCTGGCGGACTACCTGGTTGGCATCCACACCGTGAAGCACGATGATCCGCTCCTCTGGCGGCGGCGACTCCGTGATCTGGTTGGCCACGGGGAGGGTATTATGGGTCTGACCGATAGCTATCCGGCCGATTTTCCGCTGACACCCGTGGAGGAGCTACGCGCAATCGAGGTGGCCGCCAATGAGTGGCGCTGGCGGCTTAAGTCGCTGACCGGCCGGTTGAGCCAGGTGCACGGCGATTTTCACCCCTTCAACGTGCTCTTTACCGAACAGAACGAATTCACCTTGCTTGATCGCAGCCGGGGCGAATGGGGGGAACCGGCGGACGACGCGAGCTGTATGACGATCAATTATCTGTTCTTCTCTCTGCAACGATACGGCCGGCTCGCGGGGCCATTCGAGAACCTGTACACGGCCTTCTGGAGCCATTACCTCGCAGGCAGTCACGATGACGAATTGCTCAGCGTGATCCAGCCATGGTTTGCCTGGCGTACGCTGGTGCTGGCCAGCCCGCAGTGGTATCCCAGCATCCACGCCGATGTCCGTCGCAGGCTGCTCACCTTCGCCCGGCGGGTGATGGCCTCGCGTCGTTTTGAGTGGCGCCAAATCAATGACTATCTCGAGGCAGCGTGACGGCGGCGCAGGGAAGGCCCGGCTTCGCGGTGTGGCTGACCGGGCTGCCGGCCTCGGGGAAGTCGTCGCTGGCGCAGGAGATGCAGCGCCTGCTCGCCCAGCGAGGCGTCGTGGCCCTCATTCTGGATTCCGACGTCCTGCGGGGGGTCCTGACTCCGCACCCGAGCTACACTGAGAGCGAGCGGGAGTGGTTCTACGGCGTCATAGCTTTTCTGGCGGTCTGGGTGACGCGCGGCGGTGTGAACGTGTTGATCGCGGCGACGGCTCACAGGCGTGCCTACCGCGACCGCACCCGTGCCCAGATCGAACGCTTCGCCGAAGTGTACGTGTGCTGCCCCCTCGATATCTGCCAGGAGCGCGACCCGAAAGGTATCTACACTCTGGCGAGAACCGGCCGGGCGGCGACCGTGCCGGGTGTGGGGGTGGCCTACGAACGGCCCCTGGCATCCGAAGCGGTCGTGGATACGGGCAGGCTTGCCCCCGCTGAGGCCGCCGTTTCGGTCTTGGAACAATTGCACACCTTGCTGCAGGCATCGAAAGGAGACGAGTATGTCGTTCATCAGTGAGAGTGATCTGCGCGTACTCCTGGAGGCCTCGAAAGGCCCCTGTGTCTCGATCTTTCTGCCAACCCACCGTGCCGGACCGGAGACTCTGGAGGATCGGATCCGGCTCAAGAATCTCCTTGACGAGGCCGAGGAGCGCCTGATCGCCAGCGGTCTTCGGCGGCCGGAGGCGGAGAACGTGCTGGAACCGGCCCGGCACCTCAGCGCGGAAGGGATTTTTCGGGAGCATCCCTGCGATGGACTGGCGATTTTTCTCTCGCCAGCGCTGTTTCGTGCCTTCTGCCTTCCGCTCCAGTTCGCGGAGTTGGTTGTCGTTAGCGACCGTTTCCACCTCAAAGCGCTGTTTCCGCTCCTCACCGGCGACGGGCGATTCTACGTGCTCGCCCTCAGCCAAAACGACGTCAGGTTGCTCCTGTGCACACGTTACAGCGTCAAGGAGATCGAGTTGAAGGGCGTTCCGAAGAGCATGGAGGAGGCTCTGCAATACGACAACCTCCAGCAACAGCTCCGGTTCCGGCCGGATCGAGCCGGGGGCACGGGTGTGAGGACGGCGATCTGGTATGGTCAGGGGGAGGAACAGGACAACACTAAAGACTATCTCCTCACCTACTGTCGCCGGATTGATGAGGGATTGCACGCACTACTGCGGGACGAACAGGTGCCTCTGGTGCTGGCAGGGGTTGAGTACCTGCTCCCAATCTACCGGGAGGCCAATACCTATCTATCCCTGGTGGACGCTGGGATCCCGGGCAACCCCGATCGCCTGAGTGCGGCCGAATTGCACGAGCGCGCTTGGGCCGTGATGCAGCCAATCTTCGAGAAGGCGCGGGAGGATGCCGCCGACAGATACGGAGCATTGGCCGGCACCGGGTTGACGTCTGACGAGCTCGAAGCAATTCTGCCGGCCGCCTTTGCAGGCCGAGTCGACTCACTCTTCGTTGCCGTCGGCCACCAGCGATGGGGCAGATTCGATCCGGATACCGAGACAGTACACGTCCACCCGGAGCCAGAGCCCGGCGATGAGGATCTCCTGGATCGCGCCGCCATCCAAACACTGTTGCACGACGGGGAGGTCTACGCCCTCAACGAGCAAACATTGCCCTGTGATAGCTTGATCGCTGCGGTGTTCCGTTACTGACCAGCAGTGACGGCGGGGCGCGGCGTTGGCTGAATGGCCGGTCGCGCCCCACGCTTCACCGCCAACCGGCGGAATCTGATATGGACGCGCGAAGTATCAATCTCGAGCATTACTGGAGCCAGCCCGCGGCCCTCCTCCTGGCGACGCTCTCAAGCTCTCCGGATGGGTTGAGCTCGGCCGAGGCGCGGGAACGGCTTGGACAGGTTGGGCCGAACACCCTCGACGCGCGGGAGCAGGCCACGGCCCTGCAACTCTTCCTCAGACAATTCCACAGTTCGATCATCCTCATCCTACTCTTCGCCACGGGCGTCTCAGCCGTTCTAAAAGATTGGGGCGATGCGCTCATCATCCTCGTCATCGGGAGCGCTGTTCTGAGCTTCATCCAGGAATATCGCGCCAACTCGATGGCCGAGCAGCTTCGTGCCCGAGTGACGATCAAGGCGACGGTGCTGCGCAACGGCCAGGCGCAGTCTATCCCCGCCGAAGAGGTCGTCCCCGGCGACGTGGTGTTGCTCTCGGCCGGCAGCCTGGTACCGGCGGACGGCATCGTCAGTGGGGTGTGCAGGGGTTTCGCGTGTTGGGGGTCGCGGTCAAGTCGATCCCGGCGCCTGCGGAGCGAGAGGAGTGTGCCGGCTACAAACGGGCCGACGAGTATGACCTGACCTTTGTTGGCTTCCTGCTCTTCTGCGACCCTCCGAAAACGGGCGTGCGGGATACTATCGCCGATCTGGCCGAATTCGGGGTGCAACTCAAGATCATTACCGGTGACAACCGGCTCGTCGCTCAGCACATTGCCCAGACCATCGGTCTGGTGGATCGCTTCCGAGCGCTGCGCTCGAACGCCATTTCGCGGGCCGGTCGTGTCAGGTATCACCGGCGGACGGGCTCAGATGTGAGTGGAGCGTCGGAGGTGTGTCAGTGGCCGGGCATGGGAAATCCTGCCACTCGGCGTTGGAGGGAGTGACAAATGTCATGATTCGGTCCATGATGGCTTTTATAAATCCTACCCTAAAGGCAGTCGTCCCTTTACACATATATGACAAAGATCACTATTGATTCACGGTGGAGCTTGCTATTGTTGACCACTACAACACCCAATGCCAGCCCGCCAGGGCTCGACGTCTGTCGGCCCCGGTAAGCCGGGCTCGGTCAGGCAGTGCCACTGCATCGCCGAAGGCGGCATTTTGAGGAGGCACCGGTGGACCCGCGCCGCCTATTGTTGGTAGACCCCCATCCCCACGTTCGTCGTGCCCTCAGGGCCCGGCTCGCCCAGGTCCCTGGAATCAATGTTGCCGGGGAGACCGGTGAGGCCGATGAGGCCCTGCGCATGGCAGTTCACCTCCGGCCAGATTTCGTCGTGCTTGAGCCCAAGCATCTCGATGCCATCAGGTTGGTTCGCCACCTGTGTGAGGTGATCCCCGAGAGTTGCATCGTCGTCTACACCTCGTACCCCGATCTCTGGGAGGAAGAAGCGCTCCTCGGCGCGGGTGCAAGAGCGTATCTTGTGAAGACCTTCGACCTCGGCTCCTTGTCGCGTTGGTTGCGAGGATCGGTCCTGCCCGAAGCGGGCGGGAACTGCGGCGGTACGTTCCTTTTCTGACCCTGAGGTCGCGCGGGGGCGCGCCTCCGGCCACGTTGTCTCTTGACGGCTGGCCGGCCGGGTGAACAAGATCGGTCTAAGGCGCCGGTCAAGGAGCCAGCCTTCCGAAGTCTTCCGGGGCTTCGGCAAGCTCCGGTCACGTGCCTCCGGTGACGACGTGACCGGTTTCGAGCGGGATTGACTCAACGGGCGAAGATGAGGGGCGCTGGCGATGAGCCGGCGCCCTTTTTCTCTGTCTCGGTTCCATCCACTCCCGTCGTGCGGCTCCCATCTGAACCGTCAGCCGAACCCATTGTGGTCGATCTCACGAACGGTTCGTGGCTCACCAGAGGGCGATGACGGTCAACTCTAAGGCCTCCACCCACCTTGCGCTCGGAAGCGGTTGCCCCTATCATATAGAAAGATGCCTGAAGGGAACGCCGCTCGCATGCGAAGCAGGCGGCGCCCGGTGCGGGCCGGCCGGGCATTGTGGCGCCGGGAGCAGCAGTGGGCTGCCAGTGGGTGCCAGCGTTGTGGCCAAACCCCACGACCCCCACGGAGTCAGGAACATGTCGACCCAAAGCATGCACCCCGCAGTGCGGCGTTATGGCCTGGCCGTTCTGGTCACTGTTCTTGCCTTCCTGTTGACGGTGCTCATCCGGCCGTGGATCGAGCCCAACGTCTTCCCCCTCTTCTTTGTCGCCGTTATGGTCAGTGCCTGGTATGGCGGCCTGGGCCCGGCGTTGCTGGCGACTGTCCTTGGGACAGCGGCCATTTTCTACTTCTTCGTTCTCAGTCCACCGGACGTAGCCAGGTCTCCCGATGTTCTCTCGCGGCTGGACCTGTTCGTGATCGTCGCGCTGTTCATCAGCGTGCTCACAGCCGCGCGCAAGCAGGCGCAGGAGGCCCTCAAGAAAGAGCGCGATTTTACGACTGCCGTGCTCGACACGGCCAGCAGCCTGGTGGTCGTACTCGACGTGCGGGGGCGCATCGTCCGCTTCAACCGGGCCTGTGAACAGCTCACCGGGTACTCGTTCGCTGAGGTGATGGGGAAGCCCGTCTGGGATTTGTTCTTGATTCCGGAGGAGGTCGAGCCGGTCAAAAGGGTCTTCGCGCAGCTCCGCACCGGCCACTTCCCCAACGAGTACGAGAACTTCTGGATGACCCGCGATGGCTGCCGGCACCTGATCGCCTGGTCCAACACGGCGCTGGTGGGCAATGGCGGCGAGGTTGAGTACATCATCGCCACCGGCATCGACGTCACCGAGCGCAAGCGGGCGGAGGATGAGCGCGCCCAATTCGTTCATGAACAAGCCGCCCGGGCCGCGGCTGAGCGCCTCTACGAGCAGGAGCAGCAGCAAACAGCGAGGCTCTGGGCCCTGCACGAGGCGAGCCTGGCGCTGACCTCTGATCTGGCGTTGGAGAACGTCCTCCAGCGCGTCGTGGATCTGAGCCGAAATCTGCTCAATGCTCGCTACGGGGCGCTGGGCGTGATCGGCGAGGATGGCAAGCTGAACCAGTTTATCACCTCGGGGATCTCCCCCCAGGTCCACGCGGCCATCGGCCGCCTGCCCGCGAGCCTGGGGCTCCTGGGCTACCTCATGCGGAAGGGCGAGCCGATTCGGGTGAACGACATTCAGTCTCACCCCGAGTCGGTCGGTTTTCCGCCCAATCATCCGCCCATGAAGACGCTACTGGGCATCCCCTTGTCCTACCAGGGTCAGCTCCTGGGTGATCTTTACCTGACTGAGAAGGCCGGTGGGCTCCCGTTTGACGAAAAAGACGAGGAATTGCTCCAGCTTTTCGGGGCTCAGGCGGCGGCGGCCCTCGCGAATGCCCGCCTGGCGCGGCGGATCGAGGGGCTGGCGGTCGTGGAGGAGCGCCAACGCTTTGCAATGGACTTGCACGACGGCATCATTCAGTCTATCTACGCCATCGGTCTGACGCTTGAGTCGGCCGTGCGCCGGACGGATGAGGACCCAGGGGCGCTTCGCGAGCAGCTTCGAACGATTATCCAGGGCCTGGACGAGGTGATCCAGGATATCCGCGGCTACATTGCCGATCTGGGGCCTGGGCGCTTCGGCGGGAAAGCGCTGACCGCGGGATTGACGGACCTGGTACGCTCGATTCGCATGAACAGCATGACCCAGGTGAGGGTCAAGGTCGAGGAGGGCGTGGACGAGAGCCTGACGCCACCCCAGACGACTGAGCTCTTCCACATTGCGCGTGAGGTCCTGACGAACATCGTGAAACACGCGCGCGCCTCACGTGCCCAGGTTCGAGTCGAGATGGACGATGACCTGGAGCATGTGATCGTCGTGATCAGCGACAACGGCGTAGGATTCGCCGTGCCGGCCGAGGGCTTCGCCGGGCAACATCGTGGCCTCCGCAACATGAAACAGCGCGTGGCCGGAATGGGAGGGACCCTCCGGGTGCTGAGCACACCGGGGCAGGGCACCACCGTGGAGATCGTAGCTCCAGTCACCAACGAGGTTCCGATGGTACACTGAGCCTGCCCTTGGACCAGGTCCCGGATGACAAACGCCACTCGCTGCGTCGGAACTCGCCTGCTACTGTAGAGTGTGTCACCTATGCTTCGGGGCGACGTTCTGAGGAGTGTCCTATGCGGGCGCGCCGCCTGTTGCTCATCGATAATCATCCCCAGGCCCGGAGGGCGTTGTTGGCTCATCTCGCCCGCGTTCCCGGGATTGCTGTGGCTGGCAATACCGCCGATGCGGACGAGGCCGTCTCCCTCGCGACGGTTCTGCAGCCAGACATCATCCTGTTGGAGCCCAAGCGCCTCGATGCCATCCGGCTGGCACGTCAGCTCCGAGAAGTGACCCCCGACAGTCGCATTCTTGTCTACACCTCGTACCCCGATCTCTCCGAGAAGGAAGCGCTCCTCGGCGCCGGCGCGAGTGCCTACCTCCTGAAGTCGGTCGACCTGAATACCTTGTGGGCGTTCCTGGCCGATGCCACGCCGCTTGAGGCGCGTCCATCCTCCAACGGTACTCGCCTGTCCTCAAGCGAGCCACAGACGGACCCAAAGCGATAACGACCAGACTATCTGCCCGGGCCATCCCCGGGCGAAGAGCGCCCGCGAAGAACAGACGCTCCTTTTGTGTTCAGGCTGCGTGTCTTTGCAAACGCCGAGAGTTCCGCGGCGAGCGGCTCGGAGGGCACCGGCCCGGTGTCTGAGGGAAGTTGGAAGCGGGGCGACCCGGGCCCAACAACCGCTCTTTGTCTGTGAAGCCCAGCATTTGGCCGCCTGCATCGCCAGCCGGCACGTGGTATGCTACTGGCTTATGGCGCATGGGCGGGTGCGATTCCGCAGCCATTTACAGACGCCGCAGCGTGAGGCGCAAGAAAATCAACTGAGGGATGATTCCCATTCGGCCAGAATTGGTTTGGTATTTTCGGTCTCGTCCGCTCGAGTCTCACCCTGCTTGCGCCCGTCGAGATGAACCGCCGCTATTCCCGGGAGAAGATCGATGCCGACCCGTCCCTCCGATCTGCGGGCACTGCTGGACGCTGTTGCCGGTCGCCACCATGTCCTGGTGATGACCCACAACGACCCTGATCCCGATGCGCTCGCATCAGTCTTCGGGCTGGCGACGCTGCTGCGCAGGCAGGGCCACGCCGTCACGCAGGCTTATGGGGGATTCCTGGGGCGTGGCGAGAACCGTGCGATGGTCCGCGTCCTGCGGCTCCGCTTCCGCACGGTCGACCAGCTCGCGCCGGCTGATTTTGACGCAGTGGCACTGGTCGATACTCAACCGGGCGCGGGCAATCACAGCCTGCCCGCGACGATCGAGCCCAACATCGTCCTGGATCATCACAGTCGTTTACGGACGGGCGCGGCCGGTTATCAGGACGTGCGGCCCAGTTATGGCGCCTGCTCGACTATTGTCGGCCAGTATCTGCAGGTGGCAGACCTGGCCTGGGACGCGCGCCTCGCGACGGCGCTCTTCTACGGGATCAAGACGGATACGCTCGGCTTGTCACGTGCAACGCACGAGGCCGATGCCGCCCTCTACCTGGCGCTGCACCAGTCCGTGAACCAGCGCTGGCTCGGGCAGATCGAGCAGGCGCCGCTCTCCTGGTTCTACTATCAGGCCCTCCAGCGAGCCCTCATTCGCGCGCTGGTCTACGGGCCGGTCGTCTTCTCTCATGTGGGCGAGGTTCACCGCGCTGACATCGTTGCCGAGCTCGCCGACCTCTTGGTGCGCGCCGAGGGGGTCGAGTGGAGCGTCGTGATGGGGGAGTTTCGCGAGCAGTTGATCATCTCGATGCGTACCCACGACGAGACTCTTAACGCCGGTACCGTCATGCGTGAGGTCGTTGGCACCCGTGGTAGCGCCGGGGGGCACGGCCACATGGCAGCGGGGCGCCTCCC
>DOUV01000714.1 GCA_003520455.1 Chloroflexota bacterium
CTGTTCACTGCTCACTGCCCCCTCCCCCCTTCTCACTGCTCACTGCTCACTGCTCACTGTTCACTGCCCACTGTTCACTGTTCACTACCCACTGTTCACTGCCCCCCGCTCACGACGCCAACTGCCTTCGCGCCAACTCCGCAAACAGCCCACCCTCCCGCATCAACTCCGCATACCTCCCGCTCTGTACGACCCGCCCACTGGCGATGACGAAGATGCGGTCGGCGTTGATGATGGTGCTCAGGCGGTGGGCGACGACGACGCGGGTCGCGCTCAGTCGCTCCAGGCTCTTGCTGACGAGAGCCTGAGTGCGATTGTCCAGCGCGCTGGTGGCTTCGTCGAAAAACAAGATTCGCGGCTTGTTGACGATGGCACGGGCGATCAACAACCTCTGGCGTTGCCCCCCGGACAGATTGCTGCCTCCCTCGCTGATAACGGTGTGCAATCCCATCGGCATTTGCCTGATCTCGTCTTCCAGCCCGACCATGCGGACGGCTTCCCAGGCGTCATCCAGAGTCAGGGGCGCGGAGCCGACAATATTGGTGAAGATGTCGCCGGCGATCAGCCTGCCGTTCTGGAGCACAACGCCGATCTGCCGGCGCACCGCCTCTATGTCCAGCCCATCCAGATCCTGCCCATCATAGTAGATCGACCCCGACAGCGGCGTTTCGAAGCCGATCAAGAGGCGCATCACCGTGGATTTGCCACTGCCGGACGGTCCCACCAGGGCCACGAATTCGCCCGGCTGGATACGAAAGGAGACATCGACCAACACCGGCGGCTCATCTGCTTTATACCCGAAGGCCACGTGACTGGCCTCAATCTCGCCCCGTAACTCGCCCGGATGGGCCTTGGCCGGGTCGACCTCCGGCCGCGTTTTCAAAATCGGCCGGGCGCGTTCGTACAGGGGGACGATGTTGAGAATGGAGGTCATGGCCGAGGTCAGGGTCAGACTGGCCACGAGGAACTGGGTGAAAGCGGCGATAAACGCCAGGAACGCCCCGGTGGAGATGGGGGAAGGAACTGTGCTGGCATAGGCGATCATGGCGTAGATCACGGCGGAAGTCAGCACCGGGTAGGTCGTGTTGAACACGGCCAGGCTGTTTGCCACCGTCTGAGCTTTGAAGGCCACCCGGCGCTGCTGGCTGAAGGCACTGGCCCACCGGGCGAAGGCCCGCCCTTCGGTTCCGGTGACGCGGAACCTGACAATTCCACCGAGAAATTGCAGCACCATGCCCGCGATCTGGCCCTCGATGTCCGATACCTGGCGCTGATACTTCACCTGCAAATAGCCGGCGGCCCCGGTGACGAGAGCCGCCAGAACCACGAGGGCGGTTGCGACGAACGCGAGGCGGCTATCGAAGTAGAATAGCAGGAGAAGGTTGAACACGGAGAAGAGAGCCGAGACCACCGACAGAATCGTCGTCCCAGAGAGAGTGCGCCGGATCGCGCTGATACCCATGGCCCGATTGGACAGATCGCCGGCGGAATACCCCCTGAAGAAGGGCACCGGGAGACTCAGCAACCGATCCCAGACAGCGGCCTGGATCGAGGCATCCATGCGCCCTTCAAGTCGCAGCATGGCGATGTTCTGGGTCAGTTGGAACATCGCGGCCGCCACGGCACTCACCAGCAGGGCCAGCCCCAATTGCAGCAGTTGCCCACGGGCAGCACCCGGTATCACGCTGTCGAAGAGAATCCCGGTGACCAGTGGCATCGTTGTCGCCAGGAGACCGCCAGCCAGCCCCATCACACCCACCACCAGCAGATCCCGCTGCCCGGCACGCAGGCCGAATTTGAGCAGATCCAGGGCGTTGAGCGCCTTATCGGGAAATGGCCGATAGAAAACGTAGCCGAAGGGCGACAGGGTTGCCGCCACGTCGGGGGTCACTTTGATGCACGTCTGCGCCAGGGGGTCAACCAGTTCGTAGTGACCTGCTGCAGCCGGCAACAGAGCCACGGGCTGCTCCTCCTTGGGCGAGGGCAGCGCGATGAAAGCCAGCATCGGGCCGCTGTCGGTGCGCCACCATGCCCCGCGCAGGGCCACCCGGCGATGACGCACCCGGGAGGCACGGGCAATATTCCTCAGGGCGTCCTCCTTCACCTGGTATTGCTGGCCTTCCAGGTAGGGTTGGAATTTCACGCCGATGGCGTCCCCGACCAACTGGCAGGCGTTCAGGAGGGCAAAATCCTTGGCCATGCCGTCGCCCACAAACGGTGTGACCACGGTGGGTTCCAACACGGCGGCAATCTGCGCAAGGGAGCTGTCCAGGCTGGCACGGTCGTGCTCCGCCTTCTTCTGGAGACGCCGGCGTTCAGCCCGTTCTGCTTCAATGACATTGTGGTGGACGAGGTCAAGGGCCAGTTGGTGAAACGCGTCGAGCGCATCCCAGACCGTGCCTTGTTCCAGCAAGGCGCCGGTCGTCACGGCCCGGAGTTCCGCCGGGCTGACCGCCTCAAGCCAGGTGTAGGGTGAGAGGGGCGTAAAGCCGTCGTGACGTGGCATGCCGAAGTCCGGCCGCCCCAGATAGTGTGACTCGCCCGCCAGTTGCCTGATCCACAACGCCCCCTTCTTCGCCAGGACAACCTCGTTCTCCTGCAGTACCAACGCGTCTGCGACCTCGATGCGTTGGTGTCTCCGGGGAACCACGTCCGTGACGATGCCGGCCGATAGCTTGACTACCCAGGCATCGATCAACGCCTTCACCATCCACCGGTCGTCGGCGTTGCCTGCCAGTTTCTGCAACCTCGCCAGGTCGAGGGGCAGCAGCCAGGTGCCCGTGACCCCACCGGCCAGCAGCCCCACCCCGCGCGTGGCATCGAGCGCCATGCCGAACAGCGCCTGGCCGGCCTCCATCCGGCACACGTGCCGGCGCGCGCCGGCCACCCGGCCATCGTCTACCGGCACGGCGAAAACGTCCACGCTGCCGGCGTAGATCACCCAGACCCGCTGCCGATCCTGCAATAGGAAGGCTCTGTTACCGCCCGCAGGCATCAGCTCGTCTGTCTCTCGCCGGAGACGCTTCAGGAAGTCAGGGTCGGCGTAGAGTTCGGTGATCGAGTCTTCGCGCCCTTTCAAGAACAGTTACCTCCGCTGTTCACTGCCCACTGCCCCCTGTTCACTGCCCACTGCCCCCTGTTCACTGATGACTCAGTACAGGTACTCCGCCGCCACCTCGGGCGGTTTCTCCTCAGCTTCGATCAGCTGGGCGTAGAGCCCATCTTTCACGGCGAAGAGCTCCTCGTGCGTCCCGCGCTGCACGACCTTGCCTCGATCGAGTACGATGATCTCGTCCGCGTCCCGGATCGTGCTCAACCGGTGGGCGACGATGAGGCAAGTGCAACCCCGCTTCCGCAAGTTGTCGTCGATCTCCTTTTCGGTTACGGGGTCCAACGCGCTGGTGGCCTCGTCCAGGATCAACACACTGGGATTGCCCACCAATGCACGGCCAATCTCCAGGCGTTGAGCCTGCCCACCACTGAAGTTGCGCCCCCCCTCTTCCACCACGTAGTCGTACCCCTCGGGCTTGGCCGTGATGTCATCGTGAATCACAGCATCCTTGGCCGCCTGCACGATGTTGGCCTCGGGAATAGTGGGGTCCCACAGAGTCAGGTTGTCGCGAACCGTACCCTCGAACAGGAAGATGTCCTGATCCACCATGGTCAGCGAGTCGTTGATCACCGAGCGCGGAAGACGATCCCGCCGCTGCCCATCGAAGCGGATCTCCCCGGACCACGCCTGGTAGAGGCCGGCGACCAGCCGGGCAACGGTGGACTTGCCGCTCCCCGAGCCACCGACCAGCGCCACGCGCGCCCCCGGAGTGAGCCTCAGGCTGAAGTCCTCGATCAGCGGCGGATCGAGCGGGCTGTACCCGAAGGTCAACCCCTCAATTTCAACATAGCCCGCCAACTTGATTTCGGCTCTCGGCTCAGCAGGTGTCCCCTGTCCACTCCCCACCGCCCCCTGTCCACTCCCCACTGCCCCCTGTTCACTGTTCACTGCTAACTGTTCACTCCCCACCACCCCCTGTGTCTGCGGATCAGGCGCGTAGCCCAGGACATCCTCCAGGCGGTTCAGGTCGCCGTGGACTTCTTGTAGAATACCGCCCAGGTTCACCAGTTGGTTGATAGGAGCCATGAAGCTGGCCATCAGGCTCTGGAAGGCCACCAACTGGCCCATGGTCAGCTGACCATCTACGATGCGCAGGCCGCCCAGGGTGAGGATGGTCAGGGTGTTCACGGCGTTCAGCAGGGGCGGCATCACTGCCAGCACCTGCGAGAAAACGCCCAGTTGCTGCTCGGCGTTCACCACCTTGGCCTGGTAGCCGGCCCAGTGGGCGAAGAAATCGGTCTCTCCGCCACCGGCCTTCAGGGTCTCGATGGTCTGCAGCCCGCTCATTGCACTGCCCAGAAGTTTGCCCCGTTCCTGGAGCAGCTTCTGGTTGGCATCCACCCGCCGGCGAGAGACAAACCGCAGCCCGCCCAGGTTGAGCGCGGCGATAGCGATGCCGATGAAGGTCAGCCCCACGTCATACTGGATCATCAACGCAGCGTAGAAGACGATCAGGACTGCATTAACCAGGGTGGTGGCCAACTGGCCGGAGAGCAATTGAGCGATGCGATCGTTGATAGCCACCCGCGCCCCGATCTCGCCGCCAAAGCGCTGGTTGTAGAACTCGATGGGCAGGCGCAGCACGTGCCAGAAGAACTGGCTCGAGGTCGTCAGGGAGAGTTTGGTCTCCAGGCGCAGCAGGTAATACGCCTGCAGCCAGGTGAGCGCGCCGCGCATCAGGGCCGTCAGGACCATCCCCAGGAGCAGCGGCGCCACCCAACTCTGCAACCCACCCACCAGGTAGCCGTCCACGAAGATGCGGGCAAAGGTGGGGATGATCAGCCCCGGCACCACCAGCGCCAGGCCGGCCAGCACCACGAAGGTGATGGCTGCCGAAGAACCCTGCAGGCGCTTCCGCAGGGCGGCGATCACGCTCGGCCGGGGACGACCTCGAGTGAAATCCGGGCCGGGCTCGAAGGTCAAGACCACGCCGGTGAAGGATTGGTCGAACTCCTGGTCTGACACCACCCGCGGGCCCGCCGCGGGATCGTTCAGGTAGACCTTGTTCTTGCCGAAGCCCTCGACCACCAGGAAGTGGTTGAAGTTCCAAAACACGATCATCGGCAAGGGGAGATCGCGCAGCGCCTCGGGCTCCTTCCTGAATCCCCTGGCCTTGAGGCCGTAGCGTTGCGCCGCTCTGACCACGTTGCCGGCCTTGCTCCCATCCCGCGACACACCACACGCCACCCGCAGTTCCTCCAGTGGTACGTAGCTGCCGTGGGAGCCCAGCACCATGCCCAGCGAAGCAGCGCCGCACTCCACTGCCTCCATCTGCAGCACGGTCGGCGTCTTCACTCGTTTATCTGCGGATATCAGGTGGAATTGGCTAGTCATCGAAACAGTGGCAGCACCAGTCTCAGTGGCCGTTGCTGGCTGACCGTAATCCCGGCCGTGCAGAGCGTACCGCTGTCGATGTGGATGGGCGGACCCTGGGGAGAGGACCACTTGTAGCCGCTGGCGGTCTCTTGGTCTGGCGTCAACTCTACGTTCACTTCGATGGGAGCACCACCGGCCGACAAGGCTTTCACCAGTTCGCTGCTCCCCAGGAGGCGGAACATGCCCTGATAGGTTGCGGGAAACTCGCTCACGGAAGCGACTTTGCCCAACATGAAACCGAACTCCTCCCGCTTCACCGTCGAAGGCGAAATCTGTACCTCCATTCCTGGTTTGATCTTCTTTCCCTCCCTTGGGGCGACGTAGATGATGGCGTCCAGGTCCTGGCGGTGGCCTTCTTCCAGAAGTTCAACACTCACAATGGGCGTTCCTCGCTCGACCAGGTCGCCTTCGTTGATCTTGATTTCCAGAATGTGGCCAGTGTAAGGACTGACGACCCTTGCCCTCACGGTCTGATCGGCTTGCGAGACTCTAGCCACGACCTGGCCGGCTTCCACCGTATCTCCCACATCGAAATAGATGTCAACAACCTGGCCCGACACCATTGACACCACGTTGTTCACGCCACCCGGTGCGATCAGGATGCCCTGCCCGGCGACATTGGTGGAGATGCTGCCGAAAATCCCCCACAGAATGGCCGTCACCAGCAGGCCGCCCAGGGCCGCCAGCGCCAGCCAGCCGATCGGGTTGGTGACCTGCATCAGTTGATCCAATTGCTCCGGAGAGGAAAGCTGTTCTAAGGCCACCTGGCGAAAGATCTGTCGTTTCATCATCGTCAGCCTGTCAGGTTGGAGCGATCAGTGAACAGTGAACAGTACCGCTCACTGCCCACTCCCCACTGTTCACTGTTCACTGTTCACTATTCACTCCCCACCGCTCACCGCCCACTGTTCACTGTTCACCAAGAACCGGCAATTCACTCCCACAACAACACCGCCGGCACCCCCCCAGGGTCCGCCAGCCGCAGCAGCTCGTACCCGATGCCGGCCATTCCCTGAAATAACCCTGGGCTGTCCATGCCACCCGACAGCCTCGGAGATACGGCGTAGCCATCTGTCTGTTCCGCCCTGGCCACGATCCCCGTCGCCCACCGCCGGCCCGTCTCCAGCAATTCGGGGCGTGACAGCCGGCTCGCTGCTTCCAGCAGCAACTCCGCCCGGCCCAGGCTGCCACAGCAGAGATGATCCCCGCCCCGGACACCGTGGTCCAACGTGGTCTTCAATGCCACCTCGACGTCCGCCCGAATTTCAGCCATATCCAGCGCCTCCAGGCCACCGATCCGAGCCAGCCCGATGCCCGGCGCACCGTGGCACCAGGCGGTCATAAATGCCGGTTCTTCGGGGGTGGACAGCCTGAAATCCGGCCAGTTGCCGGCCTCCGGGCTAAAGACACTACGCTCGTAGGCGATGGCTTCCTCCGCCGCATCGCGGAACGCTGTCTCACTGGTTGCCGCGTACAGGCGTAGCAGCGCGTAGGCAATACCGGCGGCGCCGTGGGAGAATCCGGTCAGCAGCTTCCCCTCCAGCGTCGGCCAGGCCCGATGCCCGGTCTGGCTGGTGACCCGGGCTTCCAGCAGGTGCCGGCCACAGGCCACAGCCCGCTCAAGTGGGGAGGGGGCCAGGGGGCCAGCTCTCAAGGGTACTATCTATTACCCATATCTCCAC
>DOUV01000019.1 GCA_003520455.1 Chloroflexota bacterium
CGGGGCTGCCAGCAGGGCCAGCAGCGGCAAGATCGGCACCAGGAAGCGCGGTCCCCAGGCAAAACCACCGTGCCACATGTACCACTTGCCGTAGAAGAGTACGTAGATAAGCGCAGTCCCAAGCGCCAGCGCTGTGAGCGCTCGGTCGCGCTGCCAGGCCCGCGGCACAGCCGGAATCAGCGCCAGGAGCCAGGGCGTGTACCAGAGGAGCCCGCGCCCCGGGCTGAGTAACTCGCCCAGAATGCCCTGGGGCCAGAAAGCCGAGAACTGCTCTGATTCCAGGTAGCCGCTCTCGAAGGGGTTTCCGAAGCGCATGGCGTTGTAGAGCAGGACAAGCAGACCGGCGAGGATCACCGGCGCGACAAAGGCCAGCACCGGCTGCCAGACCTCGTGTTGGCGCGAGCGTGCTCGCCAGGTCGCCAGCCGGTTCCATGGCAGCCCGTGATCCAGGGCCAGGTACCAGAGCAACGCGAGGCCGTAGAGCGGAACGATGATGGCGTTCGCGGCGCGTGCGAGCAGCCCCAGCCCCAGCCAGGCGCCCACCCCCACCGCCTGCCGCGTGGCGAGCGTGTCACGGAAGCTCACCAGATGGTAGGTCGCCGCGATCAGGGTGAGGGCCACGAGCGGCTCGCTGAAGAAGGTTTTGGTGTAGGGCCAGGCCATACTGCCGAGCCCCCAGATCAGCGTGACAGCCAGCGGGGTGAGCGGCGTTGGGAGCGCCATCCCCGAGAAGGCCCGCCGCACGGTCAGGGAGAGGTACAGCCCGGCCAACGCCGTCAGCAACGGCGCCAGCAGCAGCGCGGTGTGGACCGGGCCAATATCCGGCAGGGTCAGGCCCAGCCAGACCAACGGCACCGCCAGGAACGTCGTTGCGGCACCCTTGCGAGAGTAGAGCCGGCCATCAGGGCCGAACGTCCCCTGTTGGAGCCCCATCCAACGAATCTGCTCCGTGTCCAGCCGCCCGTAGCGCACCAGACTGTCGGCGGCGGTGTACATCGAGAGCCCATCACTCGAATGAAACCGGCCGCTGAACGTGAGAAGGTAGAACCCCAACAGGCAGATCGCCGCTGCGGCGGCGATCTGTCGATCACGCCCGCTCACGGGGAGCCCCTCCTGCGAGGCGGAGAGGGGCGGATGGCCCCTTCCCCAACCCGGGAAGGGGCGCTTTCAGAGAGAACGCCTGGCAGAAAGGGACTCGGATTTCGCTGGTGGCCCTCGAATGACTCCCCCTTCTCCGGGAGGAAAGGGGGCCGGAGGCCTGGCTCCGCCCTCAACAGCCGGTAGGCCGCCACCGCTACGATCACCAGCCCGGCGGTGCGCAGCACGATGAGGGCAGCCAGGATACTGGGGGTCGCCGTCCAGCGGGCAAAGAAGATCAGCTCCGCAGCGGCGAGGGCAGTGAGTGCCAGCGCCAGGAGCAGCCCCCGCCGGTCGGGCCAGACAAGCAATAGCCAGGGCAGCAGCCAGACCAGAAATTGCGGGCTCCAACCCCGGCTCCACAGCATGAACAGTGTCACAACCAGGCCGGTGAAGGCGACCTGCACGCGCGGCTGGCGCCAGTCCCAGGGCCGTGTCCAGAGCCAGAGCCCGAGCACGGCAAATCCGAGGTAAACCAGCACCCACGGCACGCGCGAGGGTGGCGCCGCGGCGGCCGCCGCCGGATCGAAGCGGTCGGCGCCAACAACGCCGAAGCCGTAGAAGCCATCCAACAGCGCCCACACGGTCTCCCACGAACCGCGCGCGCCCAGCGAGCGCAGCATGGCCACAAACATCGCCGGGTTGATCAGCAGAAATGGCAAGCTGATCGCGAGGACGACCGCACCGAAGGCTGCCAGGGCGCGCAGGATGCCGGTACTCCCCCACCCCCATAGCGGCGCCCCGCGGCGGCGCCAGACCGGCAGAGCGGTGACCAGAACCAGCGCTGGCGTCAGCTTCACCATCGCGCCGACACCGGCCGCCACCCCGGCGGCAGTCGGGCGTCCCTGGACGACAAACCAGGTGCTCAGCAACAGCAGAAAGAGCAGAATCGGGTCGAACCAGCCGCTCCAGATGTAGAGCGGCATGAAGAGGAGCGCCCACACGGCCGCGAGCCATGTCGCCCGGGCACGGCCCCACATCCGCTCTCCCAATCGGTACAAGAGGATCAGCCCGCCCAGGTCGAAGGGCAGCAACGTCAGACCGATGAGCACACTGTGGACCAGGCGCGGATCGTCCCAGGATGGGACGAGCAGGCTCAGCCGGTAGAGGCCGACGTTGAGCCAGGGCCAGAGCGGTGGGTATTCCATCCAGTAATGGATGAATGGGTAGAAGCCTTCAGCCGCGTAGCGTGCAATCAGATGGTAGAAGATGTAGTCGGAGTAGTCGTAGATGAAGCCGCCAGGGCGCAGCAGGAGCAGGGTCAACAGGCGCTGGCCGGCGGTGAGGACCAGGAGGAGCTGGAGCGGAGCGCGTCTCATGGGAGCGATTGGAGCTTGGAGATTTGCTCTGAATCTCCAAGCTCTGACCGATCAAGTCCCTCGGCGCGGAACCACTCGATAAAACGGGCCAGACCCTCTTCGACCGGTACGGTCGGGCGGTAGCCGAGCAGGCGCGCAGCCTTGCCGGTGTCGGCGTACGTGATCAGCGGCTCGGATGGCGGCGTAGGTGCGTCCACAATGCGAGCTTCACGGTCCAGGAGCTGTTCAAGCGTGCGGACGAAGTGGAGATTGTAAACCGGCCGGCTGCACCCGAGATTGATGATCTCGTACTCCAGGCCGGCATCGAGGGCCGCCAGAAACCCGCGGACGATGTCGTCGATGTAGGTCCAATCGCGCTGCAGGCGCCCACCGTTGAAGAGCGTGAGCGGCTCCGCCCGTAGAAGGCTTTTCGTCCAGTGCCACGGCATCATATCGGGCCGGCCGTGAGGTCCGTAGACGTTGAAAAAGCGCAGGATCGTGGTCGGCGCCCCCCACAAGTGGTGGTAGCTGTGGGCGATGATCTCCATCGCGCGCTTGCTCGCCGGGTAGGGTGCCAACGCGCGGTCAGCCGGGGCCTCCTCGGTGAAGGGCACAGGCGTGTCGGCGCCGTAGACCGAGCCGGTCGAGGCCAGAATCAGGCGCGGCTGGCCGATGTGGCGAGCCGCGTCGAGCAGGTTCATCGAGCCCTGAACGTTGACCTCACCGTAGATCAGGGGATGCTTCACGCTGTAGCGCACCGCTGCCATGGCCGCCAGGTGAGCCACGGCGTCTGGCCGCTCCTCCTCAAAGAGCCGCCGCAGCAAGGCCCCATCCCGCAGATCACCCTCGATGAGCGTGAAGCGGGGTGACGGGGTGAGGTCGGCGATGTTGCGCCGTTTGTGGCGGATGGGGTAGTAGTCGTTGAAGTTGTCGAGGCCGATCACCTCGTCGCCGCGAGCCAACAACGTCTTGCTCAGGCGACTCCCGACGAAACCGGCCGCGCCCGTCACCAATATGCGCATCCCCTGCCTCCTCTGGTGGGGCGTTTGAAGAGTAGAGCCTGGAGATGAATGGCCGGTTTCCAGGTCGAAAATGACGTCTGAAGAACCTCAATCGCTCATCTCTTCCAACACCGCCCGGTTCCGCAACACGGCCGATGTTCCAGCCGTCTCATCTCCGCATCAAAATGTAGCGATGATGCGCCCACACGACCTTGAGCCGCCAGGGGAGCGGCGCGCGCTCGAGGAAGGCGTAGCGATCCATCTGCTGTTTGAGTTCGGGACGCCGGCCGGTGTAGTAGTCCATCGTCGACCAATCCCAACTCTGAGCATCGTTGAAGCGCTCGGCCAGCGCTGTCCGGCGCAACCCGAGCCGGCCCAGCACCTCGGCGGCGGGCATTACCGTGTCGGGCCAGGGGGGCACGTCGAGGACGCCCTCATCCACGATCTCCACGCCTTCGCTTTCTAACAGGCGGCGGATGCGGCCGGTGTCGGTCCACGTTTCGTCGTGGGTGGCGAAGAATTCTTGATCG
>DOUV01000317.1 GCA_003520455.1 Chloroflexota bacterium
AGAGACCACGCCCCAGGCGATGCTGGAGCTGGCCTTGATTGAGAACATCCAGCGCCAGGACCTCAACCCGCTGGAAGAAGCTGAGGCCTATCAGCAATTGGTCAACGATTTTGGTTTGACTCACGACGAGGTCGCCCGACGTGTCGGCAAAAGCCGGCCCGCGATCACCAATACCCTTCGCCTGCTCGCGCTCCCAGAAGCAATCCGTGAGCTCCTCATGACCGGGAAGCTCAGCGCCGGCCATGCTCGGGCGTTGGCCAGCCTCGGCAAGGCTAGCCAGATGATGGATGTGCTCGAGATCGTGCAGCGGCGCGGGCTGAATGTTCGCATGACCGAGGAACTGGTCAAGGCTGTGCAAGCGGGCAAGCCAATCGCAGCGGCTCCGCGTCCTGCGACCTCACGCTCCGCTTCCCCCGAGGTGGCCCTTGAAGCGAGGTTCCGCGATGCCCTGAGTGCCAGGGTCAGTCTGATGCGTGGGCGGCGGGGGGGGAAGCTCGTGATCTACTTCAAGAACGATGAGGATCTCGAGCATCTCTATTCGGTGATCGTCGGGGAACCCTGATGCGTCGATCCCGTGGCCTTCTGGGGAATCAGCATCAACCATCAGGAGCGCCTGTGACCCACGAATCTCACATCACGCCGCTGCGCTGCAATTACGAGGGTTCGCATTATCAGGAAGCCTTCTGGACCACAGCACGCCGGTACGAAGATCTGGCCGAGCGGGCTGCGCTCCGGAAACTCCTGCCTCCGGTCGGGCGGCGGATCGTCGAGATCGGCGCCGGTGCGGGGCGCCTGGCAGATCTCTACGGCCAGCATGAAGAGGTCTACCTGGTGGATTACGCCCGGTCGCAACTCGACCAGGCTCGGGAGCGATGGGGGGCCGACCCGCGCTTCACCTTCGTCCAGGCCGATATCTACAATCTTCCTTTCCCCGATTGCTATTTCGATACGGTTGTGACCGTGCGCGTGCTTCACCATATCAAGGCCCTCGGGCCAGCATTTGATTCGATCCGGCGGATTCTTCGGCCCGGAGGCATCTATGTTGCTGAGTTTGCCAACAAGCGTAATCTCAAGGCGGTCATCCGTTATTGCTTGGGATGCGTGAAGCCGGGCGAGAATCCGTTCGGCCTTGATCCGTACGAGTTCGTGCCGCTCAACATCGATTACCATCCGGCGCACCTTGTCTGGGAATTACGCCAGGCCGGCTTCGATGTCGCCCAGGAGCTGGCTGTGAGCTTCTTTCGCCTCGGTTGGCTGAAAGAACACCTCTCGGCTACCCTTTTGGCGAGGCTCGACAGTTCGCTGCAGGCGCCATTGGCGCGCTTGCGGCTCACGCCCAGTATCTTTCTTCGGGCTGAAGCGTGTCCGCTGGCCGACGTGCCGGTTGATTCCTCCGCGCGCTGGCGTTGCCCGGCCTGCCACAGCACCGGCATCGAAATGCGGCCGGATACTCTCATCTGTCTGTCCTGCGGGAGCGTCTATCGCATCATAGAGGGCGTTGTGTGCATGCGGTGCGACGAAGGTTTCACGTGAAACAATCCCCAACTCATTTGGGAGCCATCGATCGCCTGGGACCGCCAGTCCGAGTCCGAGGACGGCCCAGATACTTTCAACCTTCTTTACCCTGCCTGGAGGAGCGCCAATGCGGGTCTCATGCTTACAGGAAAATCTGGCACGTGGCTTGGGCGTTGTCAGCCGCGCCGTCGCCACGCGCTCGACCTTGCCGGTCTTGAGTAACATTTACGTTGGAACCGACGCGGGTCGCCTCAAACTCGCCGCGACGAATCTGGAAATTGGCATCACCTGCTGGGTAGGCGCCAAGGTTGAGGAGGAAGGGGCGACAACGGTACCGGCGCGCATCTTCGGCGATCTGGTGAGCCAGTCGCCGCCCGAGCGGATCGAACTTGAGCTGAATGTCCGTGGCCAGGAACTCCGCTACCACTGCGCCCAAATTGAATCCACCATCAAGGGCATCGACGCCAGCGAGTTCCCGATTATTCCCACGGCCGAGGAGCGGGGCGGCGACATCACTATTCCTCCCGATCTTCTCAAAGAGATGATCGGGCAGGTGGCCTTCGCCGCTGCAACCGATGAGAGCCGGCCGATCCTCACCGGGGTCTTGATGGACTTCCATGAGGATCAGTTGACGCTTGCCGCCGCCGATGGCTTTCGTCTCTCCGTACGGACCGCGCATCTGGAGGCGCCCGTAGCGCAGAAGATGCGTGTGATTGTCCCGGCGCGGGCGCTGAACGAGTTGGCGCGGATCATTGGCGACCAGGAAGCGCCTGTCGAGATCACCGTCACGCCCAATCGCAACCAGGTTCTCTTCCATTTGGAGAATGTCGATGTCGCTTCGCAGTTAATCGAGGGCAACTTTCCGGACTACAAGCAGATCATCCCCAAGAATACGCAGACTCGAGCGGTGGTTGACACGGCTACTTTTCTCAAGGCCGTGCGCCGGGCCTATATTTTTGCGCGGGATGTTGCTAACATCGTACGGATTGCCATCGGTGCTGAGAAGGAGTTACAACCCAGCCAATTGACGGTGAGTGCGGAGGCGGCCGAGGTTGGTGATGACGTGGAGGTATTGCCCGCCCAGGTCGAGGGCCCAGCGATGGAGATTGCGTTCAATGCGAAGTATCTCATTGATATTCTAAGCGTCATCGGGACCGCGAAAACCGCCGTTGAAACCAACTCCTCCTCCAGTCCTGGCGTCATTCGCCCTGTCGCCGGCGATGGTTTCACCCACGTTGTTATGCCGATGCATATCGGATCTAACCGCTAGCGACCATCCTGGTGGGAGACGGGGCGCTGCCTGAGCGGCGCCCTTTTTCGTGCTCGCGCCAGACGTTTCCATGTTTCACGTGAAACAGAAAGGGACTCCATGCGCGTGGTCATATTCGGCAACGGGAACTTGTGGGACATCGACTACGAGCGCTCCCTCATCCGTCCAGATGACCGGATCTACTGCGCCGATGGTGGCTCGCGCCACGCCTTTGAGCTCGGGATCGTGCCCGATCTTGTCATCGGCGATTCCGACTCTCTGGCAGAGGCACCTCGTGCCTGGCTGTTGTCACACAACGTCAGTTTCCAGAGTCACCCGACCGAAAAAGATGCGACCGATTTCGAATTGGCCCTCCAGGCTGCTATCGCCGCTGGGGCCGATTCAGTGTTGATGCTGGGAGCCACCGGTACTCGCACTGACCACACCTTTGCGAATTTCTCTCTCCTGGCAGCAGCCAGGCGGGCCGGTGTCGCCGCTCAAATCGTGGCCGGCCGCCAGCATTGCTTCTTCATATCGAATGAGCGCATCATGATCCATGGTGAATCTGGACAAACCCTCTCACTCCTTCCCTGGGGAGACGACGCGCGTGGCGTCACGGCAGAGGGGGTGTATTGGCCCCTGCGTGATGCGACGCTGGTCTTCGGTGAGACGCGTGGCATCAGCAATGTTCTGGTGGCAGACGAGGCGCAAATTTCTGTACGACAGGGTGTATTGCTGGTGGTCCATCACCGTGGACCGGTTGAGTAAAGATCCGGTGAGAGGGCATGGCCAGGAGAGAGTCGTTGATCGGGCTCGTGTCTGGCCAAACAAACCAAATCCACCCTCCTCCGTGAGTATGCTCGAAACAGTCCGGCGAATCTCGTTCGCCCGAAATGCTATCAAAAGCAAGAAACCTACCTGTCGCCTCAGGTCGTGTGGTTCATTGTCAAAGATGCCATTGGCGACATTTGCCGTCTTGCAGGAACAGATTTCGCTGCGATTGAAGTTGTCGAAGTTCAGGAAGAGCGATCTCTTGCGTGTCGATCGACCGATTGCCCAACGCCCCGTTCCTGCAGGACCAGGCAACTTTCGCTTGCAGCGCGCCTCGGGGTATGTTATAGTCAATACCCTCTACGTCGCGTAGAAGACCTTCTCTGTCTGCGAGAGTCTGGCATCAGCCCTGTCTGCATAAATGCCTCTTCCCAAGGAGGTGTCCCTGCACGTCATGACGGACAAGTCCTCCTATCTCTGACGATCTACTCTCTACCCTCTTCGCCACCTGCTTCCACCTTCTCCCCGACGTCTCGATAGCCTGGCCGCACCGTCGTAGAACTTTTCGCTTGCTCGAATCGATACTTCTTCACCAGCCGAACCGCTGCATTTCCAAAAACGGAAGATATTCGCGCCTGATGCAGTGCCATTCACCAACTTGGCAGCGTGCTCGCCATCTTTTCCCAATATTGTTCGCCCACCGGATGGCTCATAACTCGGCCTCACTAACCCGGGACCTTCCACCAAAGCACCTCGCGTGAGGTGGCTCTGGCGAACCCAAAGGAGTATCCCAAGATGTCTTCTCCGGCCCCGTTCGTTCGACGCCGACAGGTCGTTACCCTTGTCGCTATCCTTATTGTCTCGTTCGCAAACTTACCGGGCGGTACCCAGCCCGCGCAGGCTGTATCGACAACCATTGTCATTCGCCAAGTGTATGGTGGTGGCGGCAACGCTGGCGCACCATACACTCACGACTTTATCGAACTGTTCAACCGTGGCGCCGCAAGGGTGTCGCTGGCAGGGTGGTCGGTGCAGTATGCCAGCACTACAGGGAACTTTGGTTCGGGGAGTACTTTGATCACTCCGCTATCAGGCTCGCTCGCCCCGGGACAGTATCTGCTGATTCAGGAGGCACAAGGGAGCGGCGGAAACGCTCCTTTGCCCGCTCCAGATGTAATTGACAGCACGCCCATCAATATGAGTGCTACCGGAGGCAAGGTGGCGCTGACCAATACAACGACTCCATTGGGCTGTAACGGTGGGTCCACCCCCTGCCCTCCCACTGCTTTGGCCGCGATCGTCGACCTCGTTGGCTATGACGGGGCGACTTTTTTTGAGGGCTCTGGCGCGGCTCCTGCAGGAAGCAATACGGCTGCTGTCCTTCGCGCTTCGAATGGTTGCACGGACACGGATAACAATGCCGCCGACTTCACGACGGGCGCTCCGATTCCGCGCACTACTGCCTCGCCGCTGAATCCTTGCAGTATCGATGCTGCCCCCACCGTCTCCGGCACCACCCCTGCCGTCGGTGCAGCCGATGTGGCCCATGACGCCAACATCTCGATCACCTTTAGCGAACCTGTGAACGTGGCCGGCAGCTGGTTCACCATCGCCTGCACGAGCAGCGGCGCCCACCCGGCGACTTTCAGCGGCGGTCCGGCAGGATTCCTGCTGGACCCGGACGCCGACTTCTCCAATAACGAGAGCTGCACGGTGACTATCCTCGCGAGCCAGGTGACCGACCAGGACAGCGATGATCCCCCGGACAACATGGTGGCGAACTACACCTTCGGCTTTACCACCGCCGACGTTCAGATCTGCGGCGACCCGGCCACGCTCATCCATACGATTCAAGGGAGCGGCACAACCAGCCCAATAAACGGCACGCCTGATTTCATCATCGAAGGTGTGGTGGTTGGCGACTATCAGAACATCTCGACCGAACTCAGTGGCTTTTATGTGCAAGAAGAAGACGCCGATGCGGATGCCAATCCACTGACGTCCGAGGGCATCTTCGTCTTCGACAACAACTTTGGCGTTGACGTGAACGCCGGCGATGTCGTGCGCGTCCACGGCAAGGTCAGCGAGTTTTCCAGCCTCACCGAACTGAACAATGTGAGCGGTGTCCAGGTATGCAGCAGTGGCGCGAGCGTGACACCGCCGGCCGTCAGCCTGCCGGTTGCCACCCTCTCCGATTGGGAACGCTATGAAGGCATGCTGGTGAGTTTCCCGCAAGAACTGACCGTCACGGAGAACTTTAGCCTGGGCCGCTTCGGCTCGGTCGATCTCTCCGGCGCCGGTCGGCTCGCTAACCCGACCAACGTCAGCACCCCGGGTGCCGCCGCCATTGCGCTGCAGGACTTGAACAATCGTAATCGCATCATCCTGGACGATGCCAACAACCAGCAGAACACCGACCCTACTCGCTATCCCGCCGGCGGACTGAGTGCGTCCAACACGCTGCGCACCGGGTACACCGTCAATAATCTGACAGGCGTGCTCGACCAGCGCTTTGGCCCTTACCGCGTCCAACCTGTTGGACCGATCACCGTCAACGTGGCGAGCAACCCGCGCTCAGCCGCGCCCGGCCCCGTTGGCGGCACGGTCAAAGTCGCCAGCTTCAACGTCCTGAACTACTTCAACGGCGATGGGCTGAGCGGCGGCTTCCCAACCTCGCGTGGTGCCGACTCGTCATTTGAGTTCAATCACCAGCGCGACAAAATCATCAGCGCGATGAGCACGATGAATGCCGATATCGTCGGGCTGATGGAGATAGAGAATGATGCGCCGCCCAACAGCGCGATTGAAGACCTGGTCGCCGGTCTGAACGCGGCCGCCGGGACGGAAGCCTATGCCTTCATCAACACGGAGATCATCGGTGGTGACGAAATCCGCGTGGCGCTCATCTACAAGCTGGTCACTGTCACACCGGTCGGTAACTACGCGATCTTGAACTCGTCGGTGGACCCACTGTTCAACGACTCCAAGAATCGACCCAGCCTGGCTCAGACCTTCGCGCGGAATGCAACGGGCGCCAGGTTCACGGTCGTTGTCAGTCATCTAAAATCGAAGGGGTCTGGCTGTGATGATGTGGGCGATCCCGACACGGGTGACGGGCAGGGTAACTGCAACCTCACTCGAAAGAACGCCGCGATCGCTTTGACCAACTGGCTGGCGACCGATCCCACCGGCAGCGGCGACCCCGACGTCCTCATCATCGGCGACATGAATTCGTACGCCCTGGAAGACCCGATCACCGCGATCAAGCGTGCGGGCTACACCAACCTGATCGATTCGTTTCTCGGTGCCGGCACCTACTCCTTTGTCTTCCAGGGCCAGTCGGGCTATCTCGATCACGCCTTCTCGAGCCCTGGCCTGACTTCGCAGGTGGCCGGGGTAACCGAGTGGCACATAAACGCCGATGAGCCGGTTGTGCTCGACTACAATGTCGAGTTGAAGTCGGCCAATCAGATCAACACTTTCTACGACCCCGGCCCGTACCGTGCCTCCGACCATGACCCTGTCATCGTCGGGCTGGATCTGAACGCGCCTCTGGCTGTTACCAGAATCAACCTGCCCTACGTCGCGAATGAAGGCGGCTTACTCCCCCTCGCCGCCCCGGCGGGACAGTGATCGACACCGGGACCTCGACGACAACCGGCCCCGTCGAGGTCCCGGGCCAGAGCATGGCATGCTTCCCGGCAACGCTCAGTGCCCTAGGCACTTATACCATCAGCCTTCAAGTGGGCGACGACGGCGGCCTCACCGCCGCCGATCGTGGGGCACCCTCAGGCGACGTCTGGCGCTCATCCGGTGGAAGGAACGACATCGCATCGCTGCGCAGGCAGAGAGTGATCGGCTGCCCGACAGGTGGGAGGTCACGATCAGGAGTGGTGATTTCCCATTCGAGGATGGGGCCATCGCTGTGGCGGGTTGCCAGTCGGTAGTGGCCGCCCCGAAACGAGCGCTCCACGACGATCCCGTGGACCACGTTCGGCTCGGTGCAGGTCTCGGCGACGGGCCGGGCGGCCTCAGGCCGAATGAGGAGGAGAACGTGCGGAGCGGCCTCGGGGAGCGGCGCCCCGCACGTCACCTCCAACTCCCCCAATGGCGTCGCAACGCGGAGAGGCGACTGTTTGGGTTCACCCGGCCGCCCGGCGCCAACGATCGTGCTGGGCAGGAGGTTGGTGAGGCCGAAGAAGCGCGCCGCAAACTGGCTGGCCGGTTGGCGGTAGACCTGTTCGGGACTGCCAACCTGGACGATTTCCCCCTCGTGCAGGAGCACAATCCTGTCGCTGACGGCGAAGGCCTCTTGCTGATCGTGCGTCACGTAGATCGCTGTCATTCCAATTTCCGTGAGGATCTGGCGGAGTTCATCCATCAAGCGCTCGCGCAGCGTTCGATCAAGCGACCCCAGAGGTTCATCCAACATCAGCAGCCGCGGCTTGGGGGCCAGGCTGCGAGCCAGGGCAACCCGTTGCTGCTCGCCACCGCTGAGCTCGAAGATGTCGCGGTCGCCGTAACCACTCAAGCCAACGAGTTCCAGCATCTCGCTCACGCGCGCCTCGATCTCGGGGCGGGGGAGGCTCTGCATGCGCAGGCCGAAGGCAATATTCTCGGCGACGGTTCGGTGCGGGAAGAGGGCAAATTGCTGGAACATCAGGCCAAAGCCCCGGCGATGGACGGGGAGAGCGGTGATATCGTGGCCGTCGAAGATGATTGCGCCGGCTTCGGGAACCTCGAGGCCGGCGATGCAGCGCAGCAGCGTGCTCTTGCCACTCCCACTCGGGCCGAGCAGGCAGACAATCTCGCCCTCACAGACTTCCAGCGAGACGTCGCGCAGCGCGACGAAACCGTTGTAGCGTTTCCAGAGGTTGTGGATTTGGAGGAGCGGGCTCAACGGTCTCTCCGTGCGTCGACGCTCGGTGGGGAGAGTGCCTCCCTCGAGCACCATCAAAATTCTCCCACGTCCTCGTAACGCAACCGCTCGATCAGAAAGAAGCCGACAGCGGTCACGAGCATCAACAGGCTGCTCATCGCGAGTGCCTGGGCATAATTGCGGGCGCCGGGCTGGCCCAAAAAGCGGAAAATCACAATGGGCATCGTGGGTGTCTCCGGGCGTGCGATCAGGGATGTCGCGCCGAACTCACCCATCGAGACGGCGAACGCAAACACGGCGCCAACGAGCAGCGCGCGCCCGACGATTGGGAGATCCACCTCGCGCAACACACGGGCCGGGGCGGCGCCCAGCACCCCCGCAGCCTCGCGCAGCGCCGGGTTGATGCCTCGCAGCACCGGAAGCAGAGTCCGGACCACGAACGGGAAGGCGACGAGCGTGTGGGCCAGTGGGATCAGGATCGGCGAGGCCCGGAGGTTCAGTGGCGGTTCGTCCAGGGCGATGATGTAGCCGAAGCCGAGCGTCACGGCTGAGGTGCCGAGCGGGAGCATGAAGAGGGGGTCGAGGAGGCGCCGCAGCCCCGGCGCGCCGGCACCCAGGCCGCGGGGCGGCGTCAGGAAGTAGGCGCTGATGGTGCCGATACCCAGGCTCAGCACCAATGTGAGCAGAGCAAAGGTCACCGAGTTGCGAATGGCGGTGGTGGGTGGAACGAAGAAGATGCTGCGGGTCGGGTTCTCCGTCAGAGCCTGGTAGGCTCGTAGCGAGACACCGCTGCTCAGCACGGTCAGACTGCGCGCCACCAGGGCCAGCAGCGGCGCGAGGACCATCCCGACCACCAGGCCGACCGCCCCCAGAACGTAGAGCCGCTCGCGCCAGGTGTGGAGCACTCGCTGGAGAGTCGTCTGAGCTCGGAAGGTGAGCGGAACCGTCGTGCGCTCCTGCAGTTCGGTGTAAATCGTCATGATCAAAAAGGTGGCAACCATCTGGAGGATCGAGAGGGTCGCTGCCAGGGGCAGGTTAAAGAGATTGACTGTCTGGCGGTAGACCTCGACCTCGATGGTGGCCAGGCGCGGGCCGCCCAGAATCAAGATGATTCCAAAGCTGCTGAAGGTGAAGAGAAAGACCAACAGCGCCGCCGCTCCGATCGCCGGCATCAAGAGGGGCAGGGTGACCTCGCGAAAAACCCGGCGGCGGTTGGCACCGAGCACGGCGGCGGCCTCTTCGAGCCGCGGGTCGAGGTTGGCCCAGAAGCCCCCCACGATTCGAACGATGATGGTGACGTTGTAGAAGGCGTGGGCCAACAGCACCAGCCAGATCGTCTGGTAAAGGTTGAGGGGCGGATGGTCAAGGCCAAGGAGGTTCATCAGCCAGAGATTGACGAACCCTGTCGGGCCGAGGAGTGCCAGGAAGGCCGTCGCCACGACCACCGAGGGCATTACAAACGGGACGGTCGTCAAGGCCCGGAGGAGATCCTTGCCCGGAAAGCGAAAACGAGCGAAGGCGTAGGCCGCCGGCAAGCCGAACAGCAGGGTCAAGGCGGTCGACGCGGTCGCCTGCCAGGTGGTAAACCAGAGAACACCCAGGTAGTAGGGCCGCGAGAAGAGTTGTTGCAGCCCGCGCACGTCCAGGCGCCCTTCAGGGGCGAGGCTGATCTGGAAGATCGACAAAAGCGGATAGACGAAGAAGAGCAACAAGAACACGATGGGGATCAAGTAGAATCCCCACAGAATCAGGCGGAGGCGCGGCGCCCGTGGACGTATCGTCAGCGTTGCCGGCATGCGATTCCCACAACAGGAAGGTTCGGGGGTATTCTCACGAGGGCAACCACAGCGACACGGAGGTCACCGAGATTTTGCTCTGGATGTCCCCTGTGTCGCTGTGGTACCACGCGGAGCGCCTATCGCAGAACGACGTCCGTCCAGCGTTCAATCCATACCTCGCGGTTTGCGTTGATAGCCTCGTAGCTGACGTCGACCGGCGTCTCGGGAATCGCCGCGTACTTGACGAAGACCTCGGGCAGCGTCGCGCCGGGGTTGACCGGGAAGACAAACATCTGAAGCGGGATATCCTCCTGGAACGTTTGGCTGAGCATGAAGTCGATCAGCTTCTGAGCGAGCTCGGGATTCTTGGCGTTCCGGAGGACACCGGCGAACTCGATCTGGCGGAAACAGGTCTCGTCGCCTGTGACCGCCGCCGTGGGGGCCTCTGCAGGCTGGGGCTCGGCAAAGTAGACCTCGGCAGGCGGGCTGGACGCGTAGCTCACCACGATCGGGCGAGACCCTTTGCCACTCCCGCCGCTGAACTGTCCGTAGTAGGCGTCCTCCCAACCATCGGTCACCAGAACGTCGTTGGCCTGCAGTTGGCGCCAATAGTCCTCCCAGCCAGTCTCACCGAAGTGACCGACCGTTGTGATCAAGAAGGAGAGGCCGGGTGAGGAGGTGGCCGGATTTTCGACCACCGTCAGCCCCTTATACTCGGGCTTGATCAGGTCCTCGAGCGAGGCCGGGGGGGCGAGGCTCTTCTCTTTGAAGAAACTCTTGTCATAGTTCAGGCAGACGTCGCCGTAATCAATCGGGGTGACACGATGCTGCGGATCGAGTTGAAACTTCTCCGGTACGGCGTCGAGTCCTTGAGCGTTGTAGGGCACGAAGAGATCGTTCTCGAGCGCACGTCCGAGGAAGGTGTTGTCCACTCCGAAGAAGGCGTCTGCGAGGGGGTTCTCTTTGCTGAGGATCGCCTGGTTGAGTGCTGCGCCTGCATCGCCGGCTTTGATGACCTCAAGCCTGGTATTGTTGGCGCTCTCGAAAGCGCGGACGACCTCCTCACTGACGTTGAAGCTATCATGCGTCATCAAGCGTACAACAGAGGTGGCCGCGGTCGTCGGTTGGGCAGCCGTCGCCGGGGGGGCGGTCGACGTGGGCGGAGGCGAAGTCGGCGATGGAGCGGTCGCCGTCG
>DOUV01000824.1 GCA_003520455.1 Chloroflexota bacterium
TCAAACCGTCGTTGCAGTACTAGGGGGCCTGATGAAATTCGTGGCTTTCAGGACTGACCAGGCAATTGCTTTGAACGTCAGCGCCTCGGACGATGACTTCACGTCACTCAGCGGCAAACAACAGCCGGGCCGTGGGGAGGTGGGGGAAATCGTGCAGGGGCATGTCCAACAAGTGTAGAGCGCAAAAAAGTGAGCAGCATGTGTGCGCATGGCCTGATCTGCCCTGCATTTGTGCGGCGGTCCAAAACTCGCCCACGAATCTGCCAATGGAGGATTGACGGTACAAGGCTGGCCGCGATATTATCAAGCGCAGCTTTGCATGCCACAGGAGCCGCCATGATTGCGACTGCTACAGCCTCGAGCCACCGCCCCCAGCTTTCTTCGTTTCGCCAGTTTCTGCTCGCCTTCTTTTGGTTCGCTTTCAGCGTTCACTGGACAGCGATCCTTATCGTGACGCTTCCGGCGCAGGCCCTGTTGATCGGGGGTGACGAGGTCAAAGGCCGAGTCCTCGGGATTGTGCTGCTGGCGGGGGCGTTCATCTCGATGGTCGTCGCGCCCATCATCGGCGCGCTCAGCGACCGGGTGAGACTGCCCCTCGGCCGGCGCCGGCCATGGATGATCGGAGGGACGCTGCTCAACGTGGTCGGCCTGTTGGGCATGGCCTACATTCCACGCCAGGGGGACATGAGCACTCTGATCCCGTTTATTCTCGCCTTCATGGTTGTGGAGTTTGCCAACAATGTCGCCTCGGCCCCATACGCTGCGCTCATCCCCGATGTGGTGGCGCCGGAGCAGCGTGGCGCCGCGAGCGGGTGGATGGGGTTGATGACGATGGTGGGGAATGCACTGGGGGCGGTGCTGGGCCTGCTGATCACTGTCGTCGGGGGCATCACCGGCATCTACTGGATCATCATTGCCGTGATGCTCGTGGGCGTGGCCGTCACGGCGGTCGGGGTGAGCGAGCCGCCTGCACCTGCGGTCGCTCCGTTCACCTGGCGCGGCTTTCTCAGGGGCCTCTGGCTCGATCCGCGCCAGTATCCCGACTTTGCCTGGGTGTTCCTCACGCGCCTGCTGATCTTCATGGGTGTCTACACTGTGCAGGAGTTTCTGCAGTTCTACATGAAGGACGTGATTGGGGCGCCCTTCATCCTATTCGGCGCGCGAGTGGCGACATTGCCGGAGGAGGCCGTGAGTTTCTTCCTGCTCACCCTCCTGCTTGGAGCGCTTGTCTCCAGTCTCACAGCGGGCACTTTGTCAGACCGGCTCGGGCGCAAACGGCCGGTGTACGCGTCCAGCGCGCTGATGGGGGGTGTCGCCGCAATCTTCGTTTTCTACGGCAACTTCGAGCTCGCCGTGCTGCTGGGCGTCATCTTTGGGCTCGGCTATGGGGCCTACACGGCGGTGGATTGGGCTTTGGCGACTGACGTGCTGCCCTCTATGGATGACTATGCTAAGGATATGGGCATCTGGCACATCGCCAGCGTGTTGCCTCAGGTCGTCGCGACGCCAGTCGCCGGCTTCCTCCTCGACCGCTTCCAGCTCATCGGGCGCAGCAATGGGCAGTCCAATCTTGGGTACCAGGTCATCTTTGGCGTGGCGGTGCTTTACTTTATGCTTGGAACAGTGTTCGTGAAGAATATTCGCGGCGTGCGGTGAGGAGGTGGGAAAGCGAGGAGGGCACCACGGGCGAGAGACTGAGTCCGGTGTATTCGCCTCGTCCGGACCCAATCCCTCGCACTTTCTGGCGAAGAGGGGTCACCGCCCTCAGCCGGTGACGCCGAGCTCGCGGCCGACGCGGTCGAAGACGTCGAGCGCGAAATCGAGATCGTCGCGACTGTGAGCGGCGCTGGGCATGACCCGGATGCGCGCGGTGCCCCGCGGTACAGTCGGGTAGCCGATAGCGGTGGCGAAGATGCCCTCCTCGAAGAGCCGCCGGCTAAAGCGCTGGGCCAGCAGGGCCTCGCCCAGCATAACCGGTGTAATCGGCGTCTGGCTGTGGCCGATATCGTAGCCCAGATCTTGCATACCCTCCTTGAAATAGGTGGTATTCGCCCAGAGGCGATCGACGAGCTCAGTGCTCTCCTCCAATAGTTCCACAGCGGCGATGCAGGCGGCGGTATCGGGCACGGTCATGGCGCTGGAGAAGAGGAAGGGCCGGCCGCGCTGGCGGAGGTAATCGGTCAGGGTGCTCCGCCCGGCCACCACGCCACCGACCACCCCGAAGGCTTTCGAGAGGGTTCCAACCTCGATATCCACCTGCCCGTGCAGTCCGAAGTGGTCTACGATCCCGCGCCCGCCTCTGCCAAGGACGCCCTCGCCGTGGGCATCGTCGACCATTACCATGCAGCCATAGCGCCGGGCGACCTCGACCAACTCGTCGAGGGGAGCGATGTCGCCGTCCATACTGAAAACGCCGTCGCTCACGATCAGCGCTCGCCGGTAGCCCCCGATGTTCTCGGCAACGATCTCGTCGAGCGCCTCGGCGTCGGTGTGGGGGTAAGCCATGATCGTCGCCCGCGAGAGACGGCAGCCATCAATAATGCTGGCGTGGTTGAGTTGGTCTGAGAAGATGATGTCTTCCTTGTTGACAATTGCCGGGATGACAGCGAGGTTGGCGTTGAAACCACTCTGGAAGGTCAGGGTCGCTTCGGCCCCCTTGAAGGCGGCGAGTTTCTCCTCAAGCCGGCGGTGCAAGGTCATCGTCCCGGAGATGGTGCGGACGGCGCCGGGTCCCACGCCGTAGTGATCGACGGCGTGTTTCGCTGCTTCGACCAGGCGCGGATGATTGGCGAGACCGAGGTAGTTGTTCGAACCAAAATTGAGCACGCGTTGGCCATCGACCTCCAGCCACGCGCCCTGGGGGGATTCCAACGTGCGGATCGTTGTGTAGAGCCCGGCCGCTTTCAACTCGGCCAGCTCCGGCTCAATCCAGGCGAGCGGATCGGCAGTGCTCATTGTGCCTCCCTTCAAAATCCGATTGTACTTGAGGAGCAGGTACCTTCCAGGTAGCACCAAACAGTTTTGCCGCGAGATTGCCCATGCTTTGCATCGTATCGAAGCGGTGTTCGAACGTCAGCATTTAGGTGCAACTTCCATTGGAAGTTGTCATTCTCCTCCATCGTTGTTGTGGTAACTATGGCGAGTATAGCACCCGTAGTGAGGGCAAGCAAAAGGGCGAGCCGTGACGAGCCAGATCTCGGCGGATTTTCCTATCGAAAAGGGCGAGCGGAGATCCTTCCCGTGGACCGGCATCTGTGCTAGAATGCGCCCAACTTTCCCACAGGAGCTTCACTTGACGCCAGACTACCTTCTCATCGGCAATGTGACCCAAGACATTACCCCGAGCGGGTTGGTCATGGGCGGTACTGCGACCTATTCGGCGATCACGGCCCATCGGCTTGGATGGCGTGTTGGCGTGGTGACTCACGTCGGGCCTGACCTCGATGTGGCCGCTAAGCTTCCCGGGATGAGCGTGCATGCCGTACCGAGCACCTGTACCACGACATACGAGAACGTCTATCACGGGACCGCCCGCACGCAGTGGGTTCGGGCGGTTGCTGATCCACTGACATTGAACGATGTGCCGCCGGACTGGCGGCAGGCTCGGATTGTGCACCTCGGGCCACTGACGCAAGAGTTCGAGCCGGAATTGGCACGAGCCTTCCCACATGCCCTGGTTGGTGCCACGCCACAGGGTTGGCTGCGCGCGTGGGATGCCCATGGCCAGGTCAGCTACAAGCCGCTCGCGCGTCCAGGTGAGCGGCTCCGTGGTATCCACGCGCTGGTCTTTAGCCCGGAAGATGTGGCCTACGATAGTGCTGCTATGCTGGAGCTCGTCCAGGCCGTGCCACTCGCAGTGATCACCCAGGCCCACGAGGGTGCTGTGGTCTATGCCCCGGATCGTCCGCGCTCGCTACCAGCTCGGCCGGCCTGGGTGGTGGATCCCACCGGTGCCGGGGACGTCTTTGCAGCGGCTTTCTTCATCCGACTTGCCGAGACGAATGATCCCTTGGAGGCGGCGGCTTTTGCCAATGTTGTTGCTTCGTTTTCGATTGAAGGTCTGGGTGCCACGGCGATTCCCGGGCGCGAGCAGGTCGAGAGTTGGCTGCGGAGGGAGCGGTAAGGCGCCTGTCGTCTTTCGCCACCACAGCCGGGAAACCAGAACGAGGGCCGATGAACGATGCTTAATCAACCCTACCCTCTGATTTCATCACTCTGCGCTCGTCATCCATCGTTTTGCTGAAAGCCGACCGCTCATGGCCACTCCCTCTCGGGCTGAGATCATTGCACTGGCCAATCAAAAGGGTGGCGTCGGCAAGACGACAACGGCGGTCAATCTTGGAGCTGCCCTTGCTGCTGCCGGGTGCCGCGTTTTGCTGCTTGACCTCGACCCCCAAGCCAACGCGACCAGCCACCTGGGATACGATAAGCGCAGTTTGAATCGCTCGATCTATGAGGCCCTCATCAATCGCGTCAGTCTCGATCAAGTGATCTTCATTACCAACCGCCTGCGACTGGATTTGGTGCCAGCCGCGCCCGAGCTGGCCGGTGCTGAGATCGAGATGGTCGGGATGCTGGCACGCGAGCACCTGCTGCGCCGGGCACTCGACAGCGTCCGCGATCACTACGATTACATCTTGCTTGATCCACCCCCGAGTCTTGGGTTATTGACCGTCAACGCGCTCACCGCCGCCGATTTTGTTATCATCCCGGTTCAGACTGAGTACCTGGCGCTTGAGGGGTTGTCCCAATTGGTCAGCACGATTGAACTCGTCCGCGATCAGCTCAATCCGGAGTTGCGCGTCGGCGGCCTGTTGCTGACAATGTACGATGCTCGCACCAACCTGGCCGCCGAGGTCGCGGCTGAGGTGCGGCGCCACTTTCCTGGTTTGGTGTTCGATAACGTGATTCCGCGCAACATTCGTCTGAGCGAGGCTCCCAGCTACGGCGAGACCATCTACGAGTACGATCCACGCTCAGCCGGGGCGATAGCCTATGCTCATGTGGCTGAAGAGTTGATCCGGCGGACAAGAATTCGAGGCGCCGGTTCCGGAAGCGGGTAGAGGAGTAGACGATGGCGCGCAAGAAGAGCGCTCTTGGCCGTGGACTAGGCGCGCTGATTCCGACGGGCGAGGGCGCGAGTGGTTCAGATGGGGGGGGCGGAGCGGCCGGCACCCTCCGGGAGGTGCCGGTTGGCAACATCCTCCCGAACCCACGGCAGCCTCGGGCGGGTATCAACCCGGAGACGCTCGAAGATCTGGCCAACTCGATTCGCGAGCACGGACTGCTCCAACCGCTCATTGTGACCCAGATCGAGGACGGGGCGGTCGG
>DOUV01000814.1 GCA_003520455.1 Chloroflexota bacterium
AGGACCAGCGCGACGACGAGGATAGCCAGGATCAGGGGAGACCAGCGGATTGATTTGTGCGAAAACATCTCTTCACCCCTCCTCAAGATGGTAGTGAGAATCAGACGTTCAGCCGGACGCCGCGGTCAAGCCAACATCGAACACGAGGCAACCCGCTGGTGGAGAGCGGCTTGAGGTCCCTGAGCATCCTGGCACAGGTCCTCCTTTCTCGGATTACAGACCGACAGCGACCCCCAATTCTTCCAGCCACTTCTGGTACTCGATCAGGGGAAGGTCGGCGGGTCGAAGCGGCAATTCGATTTTTGTCCAGAATGGAGGCAGCAGCCACGGCCGCTGGCTCTCCACCACCCGTTTGTCCTGGGCCCGGACCTGGTCTTCGAAGCTTTCATAGTCCCGGTCATGCGCCGGATCGCGGTCGTAGTTGCGGGCCACGTACCAGAAAGAGCTGGTTTGATTGTACCGGTGAGGGCAGACCGCCAGCCAGATCACGTACTGGCGGCTCAAGTCACCGTCCTTGACCAGCCGGATGACATTGGGAATCCCCACGTAATTGGTGTAGGTGATTCGTTCCAATCCATCCGAGCCATCCCCGGTGTCCGGCGCCGCGGTCACATCGGCAGTGCTCACGTTCCGGGGCTGCAAGATGGTGTACTGCGACATCAGGTACGGCCCGTCGCGCCAGACCTTGTGGTCCGGCGGGTCGGGGTGCTCGCGATCCCCGAGCAGCCCCTCGTGGGTCCAGGGGAAATGGGTGTCGTCCAGCGCCCCCATGATCATGCGCGGGCCGCTGGCGCACCAGGGTTCGTAGGCGCGCAGCGGCCCAACGTGAAAGCGGGCGTCTTCGAACTCTGGAAAATCGGGGATCTCATAGCGCGGCTCCTCGGCCAGGCAGACCCAGATCAGGCCGTAGCGTTCGTGAACCTGGTAGCGCGGAACGCGGGCATCCCTGGGAATCTCTCGGCCGGGTGTCAACTGCGGAATCTTGACGCATTGGCCGCTCGCATCGTACGTCCAACCGTGGTAGATACACATCAGGCATTGCTGCCCCTCGTGCTCGACCACCTCACCCAACGACAGTCGCGCCTGAAAATGCCGGCAGAGGTCCTGCAGAGCGACCACCTCGCCGTTCAGCCGAACCAACACCACGCCCTCGCCCAGCAGTTCGACCCCCACAGGCTGAGCAGGGGGGAGCGCATCAATGGGGAGCACCGGATGCCAAAACGGCCGCAGTCCCTCGTAGTAGCCGAGAATCGCTTCCTGAGAGGGTGCATCCAGACCTTGCGTAGCCATCAGCAATTTCTCCCGTGAATCAGCTATCACAACCACGCCCGGCACCTTGTCGGCCCAAGCCTTCTCCGAGGCTGATGGGCGCTGCCAACAGCTATGGCCTGAGGCCCTCCTGTCACGGTGGGCTCTTCTTACTCGGGCGATGGCATATCGATCAGGCGCTTGCACCAATCGACCGCCGCCGCCGCGTCCGGGGCGTAGGCGTCGGCACCGATCTCGTCAGCCCACTTTTGATTCGCACTGCCGCCGCCCACGATGATCCGATAGCGGTTACGCACACCGACTTCCTTCAGAAGGTTCACCGTGCTACGTTGGGCCGGGCGCGTGGTGGTCATCAGCGACGACATCCCAATGATATCGGCGTGGTTCTCCTCAGCGGCGCTCATGAACGCGCTCGGTGCGACGTTGCGACCCAGGTCCACCACACTGAAGCCGTGCGACTTGAGCATCGTCGCCAGGATGTTCTTGCCGATATCGTGGATGTCGCCCTGTACCGTTCCGAGGACGGCCACGCCCATCGGCTCACGTTTGCCACCGCGCTTCTCGAGGGCGGCTTCGAGATGGCCCGATGCCTGCTTGGCGGCGTTGCCGGCCATCATCAGCTCGGGCAGAAAGATTTGGAACGACTGGAAGCGGTTGCCCACCTCGGTCAACGAGGGCACCATGACCGTTTCGATGATCTCCAACGGATCGACCCCAGCTTTCAGCGCCTCGAGGGTGACGGCTTCGGCAGTGTCAGCCTTTCCAGTGATCAAGGCCTGGCTCAAATCTTGTTTGATGCGGTCTGGGACGGCCATTGTACAATCCTTTCTACGCCGTGACTACTTCGGCGGCGGTCGCCGCCCGCGGTCGGGGGGCATGCTTGAAATTCAAACCCAACGCGGCCAATTCTTCTTTCACGTCGTAGTACATCTCCAGCCACGTCGCCTTCGGTTCGACAGTTTCCTCATCGTACACTTCCCAGAACGGGTGGCCGCGGTTGGGCTCGTCGAAGGTGCCCTCGTACTTGTCGAGGAGTGCCAGGCACAGCTCGTTGACCCGCTCGCGGTCCCATCCCAGGACAGCGTCGGAGACCTCGGCGATGAAGCGCGCTTCCAGGCCGGTGGTATGATCGCGGTTGAAGCCACCGGTCGTGCCGGCCCCCTGAATGTTGAACCCGCTGACGGTACCGACGGCAGCACCGGCCGCACACTCGTACAGCAGTTCCTTCGTCCCTGGGCCGGAGACGGTGTAGATGTCGTTGAGGGTAACGATCGGCGTGTTGCGCGCCAGGGCCGCGCCAAGCATGGCCTGCATCCACAGACCCATCCGGTCAGTGTTGTTGACCCAGCGCAGATGGGTGTGTGAAAACATGTGGTAGGACGCGTCGTAGCACAGCACACCCAGCAGGTGGTTGGCCACGGTGACGACGGCGGTCCCTTCCGCCCCACCGCCGATGCCGCCGATTAGCGGGGTCATCAGGTCGACGATGTGGATGCCATACTCCTGCTGGAAAGCCACACGCGAAAGCTGGTCGAAGTCGGTCTTGAGCTCAACCATCTGCGAGACGAGCAGGCCGTCGCTGGGCCGCAGCCCGGTCGCCGGGTCGCAGGCCGCGATCTTGCCGGCGCAGGTGAGCGACACCGCCACGTCGTTAATGTGCATCCCCGGCCGGCCGGCCTTAGCGACCGCG
>DOUV01000982.1 GCA_003520455.1 Chloroflexota bacterium
CGGGTTTTGCCCGAGACCTCGCCTGCAGCCCCGATCCGGTCGAGGCGCGGCCGCCGCCCGCCTCGATCCTCCGAAACCTGCCCCGGCACTGCCCCAGCCTCGCCTGCCCATGTCAAGAACCCCGCTCCCGACCAGAGCGTCTCCACCGTCGCTGGGGCGGGCGCCGCGAACACGCCTTGACCCCCTTGGCCCTCCTTTAGCGCCTCCCTGACTTCTCAGACGCCCTGATGCGTGTGTCCGTCAGACACGAGGACTCAAAACCGGGGGTGGGTGACCTTCCCCGGCCCGCGGACGAGACGCCGGCGTTCATTGCGAGAAGCGACCGGAGGGGCAGCAGGGTCACAATCAAACATCAACGCTCAAAATTGGAGTAGCGTGCGCTGACAGGTGCGACGCACTTCGGAAAGTGCGTCGCACCTCCGCCTTCGCCCAGGACACCGTATTCCAAATAAGAGCGAACATCAATCTTTATCTAAAATCTGAAATAACCCTTTACGAGCGCTTTGGTCCCGTGCTACAATACAAAAATATCTCTAAGCCAGGGAAGCATGGGCGGGAGGCAGCGCTATGGAAACTCGAGGCACATTTCATCACCGTCTCGACGAGTTGGGTCAGGATATTGTGCGGCTCGGAAGTATGGTGGATGAAGCGATCCACAAGAGCGTGGAGGCCCTGCGCACCCGCGATGTCGAGTTGGCGCAGGAGGTGATCGCGGCCGATGAAACCATCAATGAGTTGCGTTTCTCAATCGAGGAGCGTTCCTTCGCCCTGATCGCAACTCAGCAGCCGATGGCGAGTGACCTGCGCTCGATTATCGCCGCCATGAATATCGCCGTGGAGGTCGAACGGATGGGCGACCATGCCGCCGGCATCGCCCGGCTGGTAGGGCGCATGGCCGACGAGCCGCTCCTCAAACCACTGATTGACATCCCGCGAATGGCCATCACCGTTCGGCAGATGTTGCGCCGCAGCCTCGATGCCTACCTCAAGCAGGACATCGAAGTGGCCCAGCAGGTAAGTGCCCAGGACGACGAAGTTGACGAGTTCTACAATCAGATTTTCCGTGAGTTGGTCTCGTTTATGATCGAGGACCCCAGCACCGTCACCCGTGCGACCTACCTGCTCTGGGTGACCCACAACCTCGAGCGCATCGGCGACCGCGTGACCAACATCTGCGAGCGGGTCATCTACATGGTCACCGGCCAGTTGATGGAATTCTCCTCCGATCGCCAGTTCGAGGATCTGGCTCGTTAACGAGCGAGGCTGAACCCCGTTGCCGGATGCTGTGAGCGAAATCTTCTGCCGATGAATCCCTTCACCCGTTTCTTACGCTCGCTCTCGCCGCGAACACAGACGCCTGAGATCGAAGAATTCATCCTCCGTTGGGATGTAGTCGAGGTGGTGGTAGTGTCGGTCTACAAGGACAGGCTGCTCACGCCCGAGGTGCGCAGCGCGGACGCTGAGGCGCGGGCCTGGTTGCGGCAGCACGCCCCGCACTGGCGGGCCTGGTTCGCGCCCTACTGGCCCCAGACGCTCCAGGGTGGGCGCCCGACCCCTGCCGACCCGTTTGAGTTCATCCTCAGCCGGGCCGGGCACGCTGACGACTTCGCTGAGGACTGGGAGGCTATGCAAGCCCTGGCCGCCGCGCGCGAGGCGCTCAACCGCTATCTGCTCGCTCTCCAGAGCAGGCATCGCTCTGGAAATGGCCGCCGATGACCGCCCACGCGCGAGGAACACTCGCTCTGGTTGGGGCCGGCGAGTATTTGGAGAGTATGGCCGCAGTGGATCGCCTCTTGCTGGCGCACGCGGCGCCTACGGGTCGCGAGCCACGGGTCGTCTGCTTGCCCACAGCGTCAGGGGCAGAGGGAATGGCCAGTTGGCAGCGGTGGTGCCATTTGGGGGCGGCCCACTTCGCGCGGCTGAACGCGTCGGTGGAGGCTCTGCCGGTTGTGGACCGCGCTGGAGCCGAGGACCCGGGGGTCGCCGCGACGGTCGCGGCGGCCGACCTGGTCTATTTTTCGGGCGGCGATCCGCACTATCTCGAAGCCGCCCTCCGCGACACCCCGCTCTGGAAGGCGGCGGGCGACGTCTTCGCCCGTGGTGGCGTTCTGGCAGGTTGTTCCGCTGGTGCGATGGTGCTGGCCGAGTGGCTGCTTCAGTTCGGGAGTGGCTTTCACCCCTCGGGCTGGTCACCCGGCTTGGGCTTGATCCCCCAGAGTCTGGTAGTGCCTCATTTCGACTATCGCGGGTTTGATATCGCCGTCAGCATCGGCCCGCTGCGTCGCCGGCTGCCGGACGAAGTCACGATCGTCGGGGTGGATGAGCATACAGCGCTGGTGGGCCGGCCGGGCGAGGCCTGGGAGGTCCTTGGCCGCAGCAGCGTCACCCTCTGGCGCCGGGATGGTCGGGAGCGCTTCGAGTCGGGCCAGGTCGTCCCCTGGTGGGGAACCTCGTGCTGAGACCGGCCCGATGGACGCCGGCGCCTCGCACGAGCGGGGCGTTTCTGTTCGACGGGCATTGAGCACTCCCCAGGGGTCGACCGGAGGATTTGATCGCGAACCGGGGTCCACAGGCATCACAGTGAACGGCTGTGGCCGGCCGTCCTCGATCCCGCGGGGAGGTCAGCCATGTGCCAATCGGCCGCACACCACCTCGGCAATCTCGCCGATTGTGCGCGGCCGGACCAGGATGGTGGCGCGCTCGCCGAAGGACTGCTCCCAGAGGGCACGCTCGAAGGCACTGACCAGGAAGATCAGGCTCGGCTGCACGCCGTTCTCACCCAGCACCGCGAGCAGACGCTCGACCTCCGGCGGTGTCGCGTCGGAATCGCCGGTGGGATCGATCAGGATGAGGCGCGGCCGCAGCCGCTCGCGGAGGAGTGCGCGCATCGCCCAACGCATGCCGGGCTCGGCGCGCATCTCGATACCGCGGGCCTCAAGTTCGGCTAAAAGCAGGGCCCGGCTCTGCCAGTCAGCCGCGATGAGCCAGGGACGAGTGTCGGCGATCATTGCTCACTGATGAGCGCCTGGAGCGCGTAGTCCAGCCGCTGGAGATTGCCCGGCAGCGAGCCGTACAGCACCCGCCGGACCCGGCCGGCGGGATCGATGATCGCGTGCGTCGGGGTACCGGGCGCTTTGAAACGACGCGCCGTCTCGTAGCCCTCGTCGAGGGCGACCGGATACTCGATACCCAGCGGTTCGAGGGCCGCGGCAACGGTGTCCGCGGTCTGACGCTCAGGGTTCTCGAAGACAGTGTTCACGCCGATAATCGCCAGGTCCGACCCGAAGAGGTCGTGCAGCCGGTTCAGGTGGGGGATGCTCCGGGCAACGCAGCCGGGGCACTGAATCGAGAAGAGATGCACGAGCACCGGCCGGCCGCACAGCGCGTCCAGCGTGAGCGGGCCGCCCTG
>DOUV01000980.1 GCA_003520455.1 Chloroflexota bacterium
TCATCGACAATTACAACGCGGATTGGAGTCATCCGGTATCCTCCGGTGCGGTCGGCACTCGGCGTACAGCCGGGCGAGTCGTCTGCCCGCCGGCCGGAGTGCGGAGCGTCCGAACCAGTCCTGCCGTAGAGTGAAAAGAGAATCGCTGCGCCCTGGTTCGTGGGGCGATACCGGGTAAGCGTACGAGGCGATGAGTCCGGCGTGGGACGAGAGGTGAAATGGGAACTCGTTTCGCCGCCGCCGACGAGGGCGTTGCCCGCAAAGAACGACACGATGTCGGGGTGCCGATGATGCGCAGCGGTCTGGAAACGAAACAGGCTGCCTGGGGATAAACAATCCTTCGGCAGCCTGGCCATCTTCACGTCCTCCCCACCGCGATCTGCCTTTCGGATCAGATTTGAGGGCTCAAGGAGAGCAGAAGACCCTTAGCTTTGCGCCCCCACCTCACGATGGGTTTGCCTTTTCGGGATGTCCGTCTTCGATTGTACGACTATCGAAACTTCGGTGAAAGCACTCTGTTCAGGTGAGACTAACCTTTATCCACCTGGATTCAATGGCCCGCGACTGCATTGCACCAAGATGAGAACCTGCGCTCAAAGGTCAATTATACGTCGATTGGTCCTTCTTGTCAATTGTCAAAGCTTGCTCACGGCCGGTGGTTTTGTGCTTTTGATAACATAAACTACCGTAAAACGTAATATCGATAACTTGAAAATTGGGAGCTGTAGTTGAAGTCAAGTGTGACCCTAACCAGGTGAAAGACAGGCCCACGACTCCGCGGACTGGGCAGTGCGGCGGGTAACAGGGAAAGGTCAAACCGTGTCGCTGCTTTCGCCCACCAGTCGTTTCCGTGGAGCTTGCCCGTTGAGATGACTATGCTAATATGACCCTTGTGCCGTACAGGAGGGGGCATGAAACGGGTTGGGCTGCTGGTCGGACGGGAGCGTTCCTTTCCGGACGCCCTCATTGCGACAATCCTGGCGCGGGGTGCTAGCGTGGCGGCTGACTATGTCCTGCTCGAGGGGACGCGGATGGCTGAGCCGGCGCCCTACGACGTTCTGATCGACCGTATCTCACATGAGGTTCCTTATTATCAGGCCTATCTCAAACATGCAGCCTTGGAAGGGGTTTATGTGATCAACAACCCCTTTTGGCGGTTGGCCGATGACAAATTCTTCGGCACCTCGCTGGCCGACGCCATCGGCGTAGCCGTTCCTAAGACCGTGTTGCTGCCCAACAAAGGCTACGTTCCGGGGATCGTACCGGAATCTCTCCGAAATCTCAAATACCCGCTCGACTGGGACGAGATATTGGCTCTCACAAGCTTGCCGGCCATTGTGAAGGTGCACTATGGTGGTGGTTGGAGAGACGTCTACCGTGTCGAGAACCGGGGCGAGCTGGAGCAGGTCTATGACCGGAGTGGGCGGCAGACCCTCATGGTTCAAGAGTTTATTCAGTGGGAGCGCTATGCGCGCTGCATTGTGATTGGCCGTGAACGCGTCAAGGCTACTGCCTGGGACCCCCGCCGTCCCCACTTCGAGCGCTATCGCTATGATGAACCGCCGCTCCCGGCCCCGCTCCAACAGCGGATTGAGACCGATGCCTGCCGGCTCTGCGGGGCGTTGGGCTACGATATGAATACGGTCGAGTTTGCGGTCCGCGACGGTGTTCCTTACGCAATTGACTTCATGAACCCGGCGCCCGACTTCGATATTACGAGCCTTGGCCAAACGAACTTCGAATGGACCGTCACTGCCATGGCCGACTTCGTTTTATCCGTCGTCCAGGGTAATCGGCAGCCACAGCTCCACTGGAAAAGCTTGCTCAATGCGCCCCTCGATGCCCCGGTCGCCTGAGTGCGGAGCAGCCTATGTCTCCGTCTGAGATCACGCGCGCGGCTGTTGATGACTATCACTCGCTGTTGGCGGCCGGAGATCCGCTGGCCGAATGGGAGCAGCTCCACGAGGATTTGGAGCGACGCAATCTGCGCTTCAAGGAGCGCCCTATCTGCACCGTCCTGCGTCCGGTGTTCATGCCGCGCGCGCAGTACGAGCATCTCCGGCTGGCGAGTGAGGGCTTCCTGCAAGCGCTGGCGTTGGTGTACCAGACGCTGATGGCTGATTCAGCTCTCCGCCGGCGGATCGGAGTGACCTCGGAGGAGGAGCAGCTCTTGGTGCTCGATCCCGGCTACCCGTCGCCCGACGGCTTCACCCGGCTCGACGGCTTTCTGAACGCGGCCGGTGACCTGCGCTTTATCGAGTATAACGCCGAGAGTCCCGGCGGATTGGCGTTTGCCGATGCCCTCAGCGAGGTATTCGAGCAGTTGCCGACCTTCCGGCGCTTTGCGAGCCGTTGGCCGGTCACCCGCTTTCAAACCCGCCGTACGCTGCTCGACACCCTTCTGAGCCACTACCGCCAGTGGGGTGGCCGCCAGACCCCGACCATCGCGATCGTGGATTGGCACACCGGTGTCGGCACCTCGGCGGAATTTGCCCTCTGCCAGCAGAGCTTCGAGGCGGCGGGAATTCCGACCATCATCACTTCCCCGGAGGCCTTGGAACTGCGCGGCGGCCGGCTGTTTGATAGTCAGAACGGTCGGGTCGTCGATTTGATCTATAAGCGCGTTATCACCGGCGAACTGCTCGATCGGATGGGGCCAGACAACATTCTGGCCCGGGCGGTGGCAACTCGCGCCGCCTGCATGGTGAATAGTTTTCGCGGTCAGCTGCTGTTCAAGAAGGCCATCTTCGCCCTCTTGAGCGAGTGGCTCGCCGCGCGACGTTTTCCCGTTGGGGTGGCGGTGATCCTGGGACGCCATTTGCCCTGGACGCGCATCCTGGCGGAGGGATCAGTGGAGGTCGATGGCGGCCAGGTGGATTTGCTCCGGTTTGCTGTCGCCGAGCGCGAGTCCCTCGCCCTCAAGCCGAACAGTGGGTACGGCGGCAGAGGTGTCGTCCTCGGTTGGGAGTCGGCCCCAGATGCATGGGAGCGAGCCCTCAACCTGGCGCTGCAGTCCGAGCAACCCTACGTCCTCCAGCGGCGCGTCGAGATGGCGGCCCAGTCCTTCCCGTTGATCAAGGCGGGACGGTTGCAGATCGAGCCGCGTTTGATGGATGTTGATCCCTACTGCCATCGCGGCCAACGGGTGGAGGGCGCAGGTGTACGTCTCGGGAGCGGTGGGATTCTGAATGTGACCGCCGGTGGTGGTTCGGCCGCTCCCCTTTGGGTGCTCGAGTGAGGATAGACGTTCGCAGCCGGCCGCCCGGCAACCGTCCTCGAACGGCAGTTCTTCGGAACAAAATATGACGGCGACTGTCGTGGTTACTTGCTACAATGCGTTCGAAGAACCTTGTGGGACGCGTTGCGAGTTATGCACCCGTTACTTCATCTCATCCACGGCCGAGTCGCTATTCGTTGCGCTCGCAGCGCGTCTACTGACTGACCGCGTCAGTTGCTACATTCTTAAGGAAGCGTGATGGCGCCGATTACCCCCTCACGGCAGCAGTATCTTGATATCAAGGCCCAGCACAGGGATGCGATTGTCTTCTTTCGGCTGGGCGACTTCTACGAGACCTTCGATGAAGATGCCCACCTGGTCGCGCGCGAACTCGACCTGGTCTTGACGCGGCGCCACGAGGCGCCGATGGCTGGCGTGCCCTACCATGCGGTGGAAAACTATATCGCTCGGCTGATTGAGAAGGGATACAAGGTGGCGATTGCCGAGCAGTTGGGCGATCCCGTGAAGGGGTTGATGCCGCGCGAGGTCACCCGCGTCGTCACGGCGGGCACCGTTGTCGAACCGACGATGCTCGACGACAAGCGCAACAACTACCTCGCCGCCGTGATCTATGACTCAAGTGGGGCGCGGGCCGGCCTGGCCTACGCGGACATCACCACCGGTGAGTTCGCCTGCACCGCGTTTCGCGGCGCGGATATACGTCATCAGGTGGATGAGGAGCTGGCGCGCCTCCAACCGGCCGAACTGCTGATCCCCGAAGGAGGGATGGAGCCTGCCTCGCGCAGCCCAACGGCCGAGATGAACCCTGCTCCGGTGGCCAACGGGAGCGGCGCGCGTGCCAGCACGGCCAGCGGGCTCGGCTCTCGAATCACCCCGGTCGAATCCTGGCGCTGGGAGCTGGCCACCGCCCGCCAGACCCTCCTGGGTCACTTTGAGGTCCGGACACTCGATGGCTTCGGCTGCCATGATAAGCCTCTGGCCATCCGAGCGGCCGGCACGCTGCTTGCCTACCTCCAGGAGACGCAGCGTGGCGCGCTCGACCAGCTCACGAGTCTACACACCTACAGCACCGCTGCCTACATGACCCTCGACGCGGCCACCCGCCGGAATCTGGAGTTGACCGAAAGCTTGCGCGATGGCCCGGGAGAGAGCGGGATCAGATCCGCGCCGACCCTGCTCTTGGTGCTGGACGCCTCTCGGACGGCAATGGGCGGACGACTGCTGCGGCAGTGGATCAACCAGCCGCTTCTTGCCCGCGAAGCGTTGGAAGCTCGCCTCGATGCGGTAGAGTGCCTTTTCCACGACACGGCACTCCGGCTTGAATTGCAGCAGGTGCTGCGCGAGATTGCTGACCTGGAGCGACTCACGAACCGGGCCGTGACGCGCATCGCGACACCGCGCGACTTGGGGGCGATCCGCGCTACGCTCGAGCGCATTCCGTTCATCCAGGCGGTTCTCGCCGACATGGTGGCTTCAGACGCGGCTGCACGGCCCTTTGCCCTCCGGCCCGAAGACTTCGACCCCTGCGATGACATCCTGGCCTTGCTGCAAGAGGCCCTGGTAGACGAGTTGCCAGCGACCCTGCAGAAGCCTGGTACCATCCGTCCAGGCTTCAGCGACGAGTTGGATGGTGTGACCGAGCGAGCCCGCCATGCTGTCGAGTGGGTCAAAAATCTCGAGCCGGCCGAGCGCGAGCGCACCGGGATTAAGTCGCTCAAGGTCGGCTACAACAAGGTCTTCGGCTACTACATCGAGGTCACCAGGGCGAATGCGGCTCTGGTTCCCGACGACTACATCCGCAAACAGACGCTCGTCAACGCCGAGCGCTACATCACGCCCGAACTCAAGGAGTACGAGTCGCTGCTCCTCCACGCGGAGGAGCGCCAACTCGATATCGAAGGTCGCATCTTCCGGCAGATCACCGAGCAGGTCGCAGCCGCGGCGCCCCGCTTGCTCGCCACGGGGCGCGCCCTCGCCCATCTCGACGTCTACGCCAGCCTGGCGGAGGTCGCCATTCGCCATCGCTACGTTCGCCCGCAGCTGACCGAGAGCGATGTCATCCGTATCCGCAACGGGCGCCACCCGGTGGTCGAACTCGCGCTGCACGATGAGCCCTTCATCGCCAACGACGCCTTTCTGTCGCGCGAGGAGTCCATCCACATCATCACGGGCCCGAACATGAGCGGAAAGAGCACTTACCTCCGCCAGGTGGCACTGATCGTGCTGTTGGCGCAAATTGGCTCGTTTGTTCCGGCCGACGAGGCCGAGATCGGGTTGGTGGATCGCATTTTTACCCGGGTAGGTGCTCAGGACGAGATTGCGCGCGGCCAGTCCACATTCATGGTGGAGATGGTTGAGACGGCCAACATTCTGCACCACGCGAGCCCGCGCTCGCTCCTCGTGCTGGATGAGATCGGGCGGGGCACGAGCACCTACGATGGCATCTCGATCGCCTGGGCCGTCGTCGAGTACATTCATAACCATCCGAATCTGCGCGCCAAGACACTCTTCGCCACCCACTACCACGAGCTTACTGAGCTTGCCGGGCGGCTCCCACATGTCGCCAACTACAACGTCGCGGTGGCCGAGGATGGCGACCGGGTGATCTTCCTGCACAAGATTATTCCGGGAGGAGCCGATCGCTCCTATGGGATCCATGTCGCCGCGATTGCAGGGCTCCCGCGTACAGTGATCTTGCGCGCGCAAGAGATCCTGGCCCAACTGGAGCAGGAGGCACGAGCGCCCGGCTCGCGCCGCGAGGCGGTCAAGGCGCTGGCGGCACAGCGCGCCGCCAGCGCGGAGCAGTTGGCGCTATTTGGCGAGCCAACGTCCCACCCCATCGTCGAGCGGCTTCAAGCGTTGGATGTAAGTAACGTTACCCCGGTCGAGGCGATCAGGGTTCTCTACGAACTCTGTCAACTGATCGGCGAGGATGGGTAGGATCGGGCCAATTCGACAAAGGCGACTTGCTTCGGGTCGCCTTTGTTCGTGTTGGAAACCGAAAGGTGAAGCAGCTACGGAGGGGAGGCCCTCGTTTTGAAAACGAAGTGATACGAGGCTCTATGTTCAATCAGACGAAAGAACGCTATGCCATTCGGCGCGCCTCACGGACCGATGCAGAGGCCCTGCGGGCGCTCCGCCACACCGTGGGGTGGAGTGCGGCCCGGATCGAGCACCAATTGGCCGATCCGGCGGCGCTGGTGTTGGTCGCCGAGGTCGAGGAAATCCTGATTGGCACGATCACCTTGATGTCAACGCACGATGATCCCGAGTTGGCCGACCGTTGTCAGCGAGCCTACATCTCCGATCTGATGGTTGCTCCTCGATGGCAGCGCTACGGTTTCGGCGGTGCGCTGCTGGCGGCGGCTGAGGATGAGGCGCGGGCTCGCGGCTACTCCACTGTTACCCTCACGGTGGATGAGAGCAATGAGGGCGCTCGCCGCCTCTACGAGCGGTGCGGTTACCGCTGGTTCAAGACGGTTCGCTTTCCATGGGGACCGGGTCACGCCCTCGCGAAGCACCTCGGCGGGGACCGCCATGCTGAAGCATGGTGGTGAGCGCCGGTTCGACAGAGGGCCCCGCTTGATTTGTGTTCTTCGCTCTTTCGAGGATGAAAGTCGAAGCCAGCGCCGCGCAACGTGACCTCGGGCCGGCGACGGGCGGCGGGGGCAGGCCACTGCCGGCGCGCATCATCACGTTTTCTGCTGGTGGGCCGCAGTTCCCGGCGGATGCGAGACTGGCCAGCCGCCTGGACTCTGCCAACGGGGTACAAGGCTCCGAATAAGCAAGGGTTCCTTATAAAAGCCATCACCTGAAATGGGTGGAATGGTGAGGCACTAAAGTTGCTTGTATCGAATCGTTGTCGTATCCGACGCAGAGACGGGGGGGGTTGGACCTCGGTGAGTGGTCCTTGAGACGTTCCAGATCGCTTGAAGAGAAGGGGGTGATTCAGTATGGCGGAGACCGATACCGGCACGGAGCGGACCAGGAAAGATCCGGCGGATCCCTCACTGAACCGGGCGGCACGGACCAGGCGGCCGACCCAAGATGAGCAACTCTTGGCTCGGCCGCATCCCCAACAAGTCTTATTTACGCACACGGACCCCTGGCGAGTCCTGCGGATCACCGGCGAGTTTGTCGAGGGCTTCGATGCGCTGGCAGAACTTGGACCGGCTGTGACGCTCTTTGGGTCGGCACGCGTGAAGCGTCGTGATCCTATGTATCAGGCTGCCGTTGAGGTGGCCCGCCTGCTGGGTCAGTCTGGCTTCACGATCATCACCGGCGGTGGACCCGGGATCATGGAGGCCGGCAGTCGGGGGGCACGAGATTCAGGTGCGCCTTCAGTCGGGTTGAATATTGAGTTGCCATTCGAACAGGGGCTCAATCCGTTCGTTGACATCGCCATCGACTTTCACTATTTTTTTGTCCGCAAGACGATGTTTGTCAAGTATGCCCAGGCATTTGTCATCTTTCCTGGTGGCTTCGGCACGATGGATGAGCTCTTTGAATCTCTGACGCTCATCCAGACCGGCAAGGTGCAAAACTTTCCGGTTGTCTTGTTCGGTTCAGACTACTGGCGAGGGCTGCTCGGCTGGTTACGCGCGTCGATGCTAACCGAAGGGAAGATCGCCGCGGCTGATCTGGAGTTGATGCACGTGACCGATTCGCCGGAGGAGGTGCGAGATCTCATCGTCGAATCGATGCAAGGGAGCCCGCGGCGCGTGGTGCAGGAGGAGGGAGCGCGTGAGGCCACCCGTCGCGCCCTCGGCAAAGAGCGGCAGGTGGACGAGGACGGCGAATGAGCTGTTCGTGGTTTCGGCCCGCCATCTCTTGGGGGCTCGTCCAGGTCGCAGGTTCCCCGTTTGTGTGGAGCGCGCCCACATGGCGCGAGACCGCCAGGATGAGCGGTCTCGCGCCGTAGCGGTTGGCCGGGTAAGGCGTTCCGACGCGATGTCAGCCGTTGAGGCGGGCCAGTTCGCGCATCAGGGCTGAGGCGTCGAGGTCGCCCTCCCTACGGTTGATGAGTGCCTGGAAGAATTGAGCTGCGAGCGCGGTGAAGGGCACCGGCAGATCGAGATCGCGGGCACTATCGAGCGCGATCTTCATGTCTTTGAGGTGCAGGCTGGCCTTGAACCCTGGCTGGAAGTTGTCGGCGATTGCCTTGGGACCACGGACTTCGAGGATGCGGCTGTTCGCGTAGCCGCCGGTCAGGACGCGCAGGGCCTTCTCCAGGTCTAGCCCGGCCTGCTTTGCCAGGAGCAAGCCCTCGGCCATCGCGGCGTAATGCAGCGAGCAGACGATCTGGTTGGTGGCCTTGATCGTCTGACCGGCGCCGACCGGACCCATGTGAGTGATGGTTTTTCCCATCGCCTCCATCAGAGGCATGACCTTGGACAAGACCTCAGCTGAGCCGCCGACCATGATCGAAAGCGTTGCACTGCGAGCGCCGACATCCCCCCCGCTGATCGGAGCGTCGAGCCACTCGAGGCCGAGCGCGGCGGCCTCGGCGGCCAGATCGCGGGTGACCACGGGGGAGATGGTGCTGTGGTCCACGATAATCTGTCCGGGACGCGCGCCGGTGAAGACGCCGTTCTCGCCGCGGACCACCGCGACGACATCGGGCGAGTCGGGGAGGCAGAGGAGGATGACGTCGCTGCGGTCGGCGACTTCGCGAGACGAGGCGGCCGGCGTCGCACCAGCTGCTACCAACTCTTCCACCGCGCCGCGGCTGCGATTATGGACCACCAGGGAAAAGCCAGCCTTGCGGAGGTTAAGGGCCATCGACTTGCCCATGATGCCCAGGCCGATGAAACCGACAGTAGGTTGATGATTCACATGTAACTCCTTGGTCAGTGGCAGTCGTCAGCGGTGAAACAACCCGGCTCGACACTTTTCGGTCGGCGCCAGCGTGCCTCCTCGCGAGGCTGGCGACTCAGCGCCTACGATGAGAGGATCTTCCTTTTAATTACAGGACCTACGCGGTAGGTTGAGCCGCGAAAGAGAGATCGGCTTGTAGTGCGCGCTTCAGCACGCTGAAGCGCGCACTACAAGCCAAATCCGGCTTCTACGGATCACAAACTTTGGGTCGGCCTGGGAGTACTGCGCAACTCCTGTTAATTAATATTACTTGACCGGCTGCAGCGGCACGCGCCTGGAGCGCCAGTCAAGAAGTCAGACTTCGGAAGTCTCCGACCACGCGTCACCGGCGACGCCTTGACCGGTGTTCTGGAGAGCCATTATAAAAACGTTGCGGCTTGTCCGCCAACTTGGGTCTCGGATCATGCGGGCAAGCGAGAGGAACTGAGTGTTGCGCGGCGATTGGCGATCCTGGAAGAGCCCGTGATCAGGCCTCAGCGATTTGACGGAGTCCGACTCCAAAACAAAGGGCTGAATGGCGCTCGGCAAATGGACGGAGACAATCACGCGCAAGGCGGATGACATCAGGCTCAAGGCGTGGTAGAGTTTGTATTGTCGCTCTGTGGAGGAGCCTGCTGTCGGATGAGGACGCTGATCTTTCGGACCCGGTCTGACAGTTCAAACCGTTGGGAATATTGGCGCTTCGCTGCCATGCTCATCGGGCTTCTGATCGTCTCGGTGGGTATCTGGTCCTTTACCGGCAAGGTCGAGCCCGCTACTGTCGAGCGTTTCGGCTACCTCGGTATCTTCGTAATCAGTTTCCTGGCGAATGCCAGTGTGTTCTTGCCGCTCGCGCCAACGATGGCCCTGGTTGTCGCGGGCACCTGGTGGTTCAATGCTGTGCCGGTGGTCGTGGTAGCGGCGGCCGGAAGTGCCCTGGGCGAGTTGGTGAGCTACGCCCTCGGGGCCGGTGGCCGCCGAACGTTGCCCAACAGTAAGGTCGTGGCTCTCGTCGAGCGGTGGATGCAACATCGCGGGACGGGTGCGCTGACCCTGTTTGTGTTGGCGGCCGTGCCAAATCCGGCGGTGGACGTGGCAGGTATTCTGGCCGGGGCGTCGCGCTATCCCTGGTGGGCCTTTTTGGCTGTGGTCTGGCTTGGCCGGTTGGTGCGCTTTGCTCTGTTGGCGGCCGGTGTCTCATTCTGGATGAAGTAATGAGTGGAATCGCCTGGGGCAGCCGACAGAGGCAGCTCGTCTTGCGCCGATTCTCACCTACCAGTTTGACCAGCGCAGGACAGGCGGGCTTCACAGCCGCCGACTGTTCGAGAGTCGCGGCAGAAAGGCGTGCGCGAGCACTGGAATCTCGGCGGCTGGGCCCTGCTTGACCTGCGCGGCGAGACTGCGCAAGTCATCGCGTAGCAGCGGATCTGGGACCGCGACCTTGGTGAGCACGTGGGCGGCGCCCTGCCGGAGCCAGGCGGTGAGCTTACGGGTACTCAGCGCCTCGAGGAGCGGCGGGAGGGCTGCCGGTCCCTCGGCAGCCAAGCCCTCGGCTGCCAGCCAGCGCACCCCGTAGTTAGGGTCGTTCAGCGCGTCAACCTGGCCGTTTCTCCACGCCTCCTCGCG
>DOUV01000365.1:0-896 GCA_003520455.1 Chloroflexota bacterium
CTCGTCGACGTGAGTGCCCCCGCCAGCCCGCGACTGCGCGGCCGGTACGCCATGCCGGACTGGGCCGTGCGCGTGCAGGTGGCCGGGGGCCTGGCCTATGTCGCCGACGGCGTCGGTGGCCTGGAGATCATCAATGTGGCTGACCCCGACAGGCCGGCAGGGGTAGCGCGTGTGATGCTGCCGGCGGGAGCCTCGGACCTGGCGGTCGCGGGCAACCTGGTCTATGCCGCCGTCGCGGAGAAGGGCTTGCAGATCATTGATGTCAGCAACACCACCAGCCCGATCCTGCGTGGGAACTACGACACGCCGGGCACGGCGCGCGGTGTGCAGGCGGTGGGTGGCCTGGCCTACGTTGCCGATGGCATCGGTGGCTTGAAGATCATCGACGCGAGCGACCCCGACAGTCCCATCCTGCAGGGCGGTTACGACACGTCGGGCTATGCCTGGAGTGTGCAGGTCGGGGGCAGCCTGGCCTTCGTCGCCGATGGTGGCAACGGCTTGCGGGTCATCGACGTGAGTCGTCCCGGGGCTTCCACCTTGCGTGGTACCTACGACACGCCGGGCAGCGCCACGAGTCTGGCGGTGGTGGATCGCCTGGCCTACGTCGCCGATGGCGACAGCTTGCAGATCATCGACGCGAGTGATCCAGCCAACCCCGGGCCGCGGGCCAGCTACGATTCGCTGGGGAGTCCGTGGAGTGTGCAGGTGGTGGGCGCGCTGGCCTACGTCGCCGTCGGCGGCCGGGGCGTACAGATCGTAGACGTGAGCAACCCGGCCGACCCTGGCCTGCAGGCCAGCGCCAACACGGCGGGCTTTGCCTGGAGTGTGCAGGTGCTGGGCAGTCTCGCCTACGTTGCCGCAGGCGCCGGCGGTCTGCAGATCATCGACGTGAGCGA
>DOUV01000365.1:933-8998 GCA_003520455.1 Chloroflexota bacterium
ATCGACGTGAGCGACCCGGCCAGGCCCACCATCCTTGGCGGCTACGATACGCCCGGCTACGCCAGGGGCGTGCAGGTGGTGGGCACCCTGGCCTACGTCGCCGATGACTATCAGGGCCTGCAGATCATCGACGTGAGCGACCCGGCCAGCCCGACCCTGCGCGGCGGTCACGACACGCCCGGCAACGCCCGGCGGGTCCAGGTGCTGGGGAGTCTGGCCTACGTGGCGGATGGTGAGAGCGGCCTGCAGATCATCGACGTGAGCAACCCGGCCGGCCCCACCCTGCGCGGCAGCTATGATACGCCCGGAAGCGCCATGAACGTGGAGGTCGTCGATCGCCTGGTCTACGTGGCGGACGGTGAGAGCGGCCTGCAGGTCGTCGATGTGAGCAACCCGGCCGGCCCCACCCTGCGCGGCAGCAACGACACGCCGGGCGTGGCCTATGACGTCCAACTCGTGGGCTCCCTGGCCTATATTGCTGACGGAGACGGGTTGCAGATCGTAGACGTGAGCGATCCCGCCAACCCACTCCTGGTGGCCAGCTACGATACGCCCGACGTTGCGTATGACGTGCAGGTGGTTGCGGACAAGATCTACGTCGCCGGGTATGCCGCCGGGCTGCAGATTCTTCGCATCCGCAACTCGTCGACGCCCACCCCCACGCCGACAGTCGCAGCCGCGCCGACGCCGACAGCCACGGCATCGCCCAGGTCATGGCTCTTTCTGCCGATTCTGGCTCGTGGCTCCTGGCACCTGGAACGGTACGGCGGTCGTTGAACGGTTGAGGGAGGTCTTTCAGCCCTCACCTCCGGCTGCCGCGAGAAATTGGCGCGCGCGCTCTGTCAGAACCTCCAGCCGATCTTCGGCCACCGCCGATCGATCGACCAGTTGGCTACCGACTGCTGCTGCTACGGCGCCCGCAGCCAGGAACGCCGCGATGGTATCCCTGGTGACGCCTCCTGTCGGTACCAGACGAAGATGGGGCAGCGGCGCGAGCAGGTCCCGAATGTAGCCAGGGCCGAGGGTACTTGCGGGGAAGACTTTCACCAGATCGGCGCCCCACTCTGTGGCCCGCAGGATCTCGGTTGGGGTGAAGGCGCCGGCAAGGCAGGCCACACCGTACCGCCGGCACGCGGTGATGATCTCGCGCTTGAGCACGGGGGTGACAATGAAGTCGGCGCCGGCCTCCACCGCAGCTCGGGCCATAGCGGCGTCAAGCACGGTCCCGGCGCCGAGCTGGAGTCCGTCCCCGAAGCGAGCTCGAGCCTCGCGGATGGCGTCGAGGGCGCCGGGCGTCGTCATGGCAAACTCGATCACCGCGAGACCGCCGCGCGTGAGTGCCTCAGCCACCGCAACGAGCCGGCGTCCTTCGGTCAGCCTCACGATGGCAATCACCCGCTGCGCCACGATGCCGGCAACTGTCTCATGGGTTGATCTCATCGTGTCCTCGCGTATCGTGCATCCAACGAACGGGCCGCGAACCCGTTCCGAACCTCTGCGAGCCTCAACGAGTGACGAGGCTCGTCCCACCGAGATAGGGTTGAACCTCGGTCCAGGTGGGCATGCCCTCGACGTCGCCGGGGACGGTCGTCGTCAGAGCGCCCATGATGTTCGCCAGCCGGAGCGCTGCCGGGAGTTCCCAGCCGCGAAGTTGAGCGGCCAGGAAACCCGCGGCGAAGGCATCGCCTGCCCCGATCGTATCGACGACCTCGACCTCGAGCACGGGCTCGTGCACGACACCCCCATCGCCAACGGCCAGCGCGCCGTTGGCTCCCAGCTTGACGATGGCCAGGGCCGGCCCCAACTCCAGCAGTGCCCGCGCCGCACGTTCCGGGTCGAGCTCACCCGTGAGGAGTTCCGCTTCTTCCTGGCTGGCGAGTACGAGGTTCGTCCGCCCAATCAGCGCCCGCAGGACCTCGCGCGCCCGCGCCGCCGGCCAGAGCTTGAGCCGAATGTTGGGGTCGAAGGCGATCGGGATTGCGGCCTCACGCGCGATGTCCATTGCTCGCAGCACCGCCGCGCGGCAGGAGGCACTGAGCGCCGGCGTGATCCCACTCAGATGGAGGTAGCGCGCCTGCCGGATGTACGCCGGGTCGAGGTCCTCGGGTGAGAGACGGCTGGCCGCCGAGCCGGCGCGGTAGTAGTAGACGCGGGTGATGCCGGCAGCGCGCCGTTCCTTGAAGAAGACCGCCGTCGGCGCCGCGGGATCGACGATCACGCGCGAGACATCGACACCCTCGCCGCGCACGAAGCTCAGGACACACTGGCCGAACTCGTCGTCGCCCACCCGGCTCATCCATCCGACTCGATGGCCAAGGCGCGCCAATCCGATGGCCAGATTGGACTCGGCGCCGGCCACGGAGCGGTCAAAGCTGGTCGCGTAGCGCAGCAGCCCGGGGCGCGTCGGCGTCAACAGGACCATGGCTTCGCCCAGCGTAATCACGTCAAGCATGTTTGGCTCCATCTGCCATCAGGCGCTCTGTCGCGGCCAGGAGCGCCGGCCCCTGGCCCCAGGGGTAGAGACCCCCGGTCGGCACCTGGTTGTAGTGCGCGGCGTCGCCGGGAGGCGTCGCCTGCGAGACCCCGGCCACGGTCCCATTCGCGTCGACGCTCGTCCTGAGCGCCGACCAGGCGCGATCCGCCGTATCCAGGTACCACCCCGGCAGGAGCCCGACGCGCACGCCGTGCGTGAGCGCGGCGGACAAGAATGCGCTGACCGACGCTTCCAGGGAGGTATCGGGGCGGTCGAGGACAGTGTGCCAGTGGCCTGATTCGTCCTGCACTTTTACCAGCGCTGCGGCCTGCCGCTCCAGCGCGGTCCGGATCGTGCCCTGTGCCGGATCATCGTGGGGGAGGCGCTCCAGCGTCGCCAGCAGTCCGAGAATCGCCCAGCCGTTACCTCGCCCCCAGAAGGCCCCGTTGGTCTGGCGGCGAGCGCTGTCGTACAGGTGGTAGAATAGGCCGTTTGTCTGGTCCTGCAACACACGGATATGGCCCAGCAGGAGATCGGTGGCGAGCCGGAAGAACTGGGCGTCGCCGGTGAGTTGCGCCAGATGGCAGAGAAACGGCGCGTCGACCGCCAGGCAGTCGACGTAGACGTATGCCGCGAACTCGGGGTGATCGGGGCGGTGAAGCGCAGCCCCCTCGGGGGAGCGCGGTAGACCGGCAAAGAATCTCGCCAGACGGAGTGCCTGACGGAGCAGGCGCTCGTCGCCGGTCCGTTCGTAGATTGCGAGCAGGACCTGGCCGGGCGCGACGTGATCGGCGAAGCCGATCTCGGGCCGGGCCGCCACCCAGGCATCGATCAGGCCGTGTACGAACTGGAAGTAGGCCGGCGCGCCGGTGGCATCAGCCGCCGCCAGCAGCCCTTCAAGACCGATGGCTTCGCCGTACCCCCAGACCTTATACGGATAGACGATCGTCCGTGTGGCCAGGCAGTGGATCAGGTCGAGCGTGACCCAACGTTCATTCACGCCGTCACCGTGAAGTAGGGCGCGACGTCCTCCAGACAGCGCTCCATCTCGCAGATGTCATACTCATCCAGCGCTGCCCCGTCGGGCCGGCGCACGTGTGGAGAGGCGATGACGCCGCGGCGTACCAGGACCTCCTTCACGAGTGAGACGCTGAGCATCCCCTCCAGATTGATCAACGGCAGCAGCGTGTTAAAGAGCGTCCGGGCGCGCTCGCGGTCGCCCGCTTCCCAGAGGTCCCAGATCTGCACGTAGATGTCGGTGAATTGGCAGGCCGGCATGAAGCCGGCCGCGCCTCGTTCCAGCTCCGGAAGCATCCAGCGGGCAGCGGCACCACCAAAGACGCCTCTGACCTCCGGCCCGGCCTGCCTGAGAATCGCCGTGATCGAGTGCCCGGTCGGCAGGGTCTCTTCCTTGATGTACTGCACGTTCTCGAACTCGCGGCACATCTGAACCATGAAGGCCGGTGGCAGGGCGGAGCCCAGGGGTGGTGGGGCATTCTGAATGAAGATCGGCAGGCTGATCGCGTCGGAAATGGCCTTGAAGTAGGCGTAGACTCCATCGCGGCTCGCCTTGAGCACATGCGGTGGCATCGCGATGACCCCATCCGCACCGGCCTCCTGAGCCTCGCGGCTGAACGCCACCGCCTGCTCGCGGCTTGGCGCGGTCACACCGATGATCGTGGGCAGCCGGCCGCGGGCCTCGTCCACCAGGATATGGGTCATGCGCCGCCGCTCGTCGTCCGAAAGTACGTAAAATTCGCTGGCGACCACCGGGGCGACCAATCCGTGGGCGCCGGCGCGAATGCAGAAGTCGACCTCGCGGCGGAGGCTCTCTTCGTCGAGCTCGCCCTGTTCGTCGAACGGTGTTTGCGGGATCGTGAAGATCCCTCGCCAGGGTTGGACCTTGTCGGTCACGTCGGGTTTCCTCCTTGATTTGGTCAGGCGTGGTGCGCTGGCTGGTGGTACGTGGCGCCGCTGCAGGCCATCGGCCCCCGGCGAGCAGGGTCGAGGGTGCAACCTCTTCCGCCCCCTTTCCGGTGGGGGTGGCGGGGTACACTTCGCGCGCAGTCCCAACCCTGCGGCACCACTCCCCCGGGTGCCACTGAACGAGCGCCATGTGCCGGGTTCATTCTTGCGCGAGCGGCAGTGGGGGCAGGCCCGCCTGCTGGCGCAAGGACGGCCGGACCAGCGTCGCCGGCCACAGGGCCGAGGCGCCGCCGTCCACCGTCAGCACGGCTCCGTTGACGTACACGGCCTCGTCACTGGCCAGGAAAAGCGCCGCCGCTGCGATATCCTCGGGCCGGCCGAGACGGCGCATCGGGCAACTCTCGATCGCTGCCTGGCGCTCGGCGGCCGTTACCAGGATGGTGCGCTCGACATCCTCCGTCACGGTGAAGCCGGGACGAATCGCGTTCGTGCGGATGCCGTCCCGCCCATACTCGACCGCCAGTTGCAGTGTCAGGGCGGCGATAGCGCCCTTGGCCGCGGTATAGGCCGGCCGGCCCGGCGCGGCGACCAGGGAGTTGACCGAGCTCAGATTGACGATCGCGCCGCTGCGCTGGCGCTGCATGATCGGGATGGCGTGTTTCACGCCGTAGAAGACCGCCGTCAGGCAGACCTCAAGCGTGTAGTGCCATTCGTCGGCGGTCAACTCGGTCACCGGGCGATGCACGGCATCGTAGGCGTTGTTCACCAGGATGTCGAGCCGGCCAAAGCGTTCCTCGGCCCGGGCGACCGCCCGTCGGAGTGTCTCCTCTTCGGCGACGCTGCCCACGATCACCTCGACGGCGGTGTCCTGCGCGGCCAGAGTGCCTGCCAGGTCTTGGACGCCCACGGCGTCCTTGTCGACCAGTACCAGCGAGGCGCCCTCCGCGGCGAAACGTGTGGCGATGGCGCGGCCAATTCCGGCCGCCGCCCCGGTGATCAAGGCGATCTTAGCTTTCACAATTTTCTCCTTTCGGCGCGGAAGCCCGCCCGCTTCAGCAGTGGAAGGAAGCGCCCCGCTTTAGCGGCTTTCACCCTGCGGGGTGCGCCCGAGTGGCAGCGTCTCGCCTGGGTGCGCCCCTCAGGGCGAGCCTATTGTTTTCGCATCTGTCGCGCCCTTGGCGTATAATACTTGGTAAGACACTCCGCTTGCGGAGAAACGGTTACTTTAACAACTGAGTGTTGGCGGTTGCAGGCAGGAATCGTTGCCTGCGTAAAACACCCAACGTCAGCGTTGGGCTGGAACCCAACTTTGCGCCTGGGATTCGTTCCAGGCAGGGCACCCGTCATGGTGCCTATGGTCTTGGACGACGAGCCGGTAGCCGGTGGCTCTTCGGTGCCAGGGACAAGCCCACGGCTTCAAGCCGTGGGTTCATGACTCTATCCATCTCTGACCGTCCCTTTCTGCCAGGCATTCAATATCCGGCGAGTGCCGACGTGGCGCTCGGCTTCGCTATACCTGCCACTGCCGCAAGGCCTCCTCGTCGATGACGATCCCGAGGCCCGGCTCGTCGCTCAGTTGGATGAAACCGCGGTCGAACCGGAAGGGCTCGACCAGAATGCCGTTGCCCACGACGGTCTGCTCCAGCGGCCACTCACAGATCATCAGGTTCGGGCCGGCCGCCGCCCATTGCAGCGAGGCCGCCATGTAGATGGCAGTGCCGACACTGACGTGCGGCGCGAACGGGACGGCATAGGTATCTGCCAGATCCGAGATGCGTTTCGACTCGCTGATCCCGCCGGCGCGGGAGACGTCCGGCTGTACCAGATCCATCGCCCCGGCGACCAGGAAATCATTGAAGACCCAGCGGTTACAGAGGCACTCCCCACCCGCCACCATGACGTCCAGGCTCTGTGCCAACCGGGCGTAATCGCGCAGGTTCTCAGGCATGAAGGGCTCTTCCAACCAGAGGACGCCCGCCTGCTGCATCATGTGGCCGGCCTTACGGGCAAGCGGCAGGTCGTATGCGCCGTTGACGTCGACGAAGATCGAAATGTCCGCTCCCACGGCGGCGCGCAGCACCTGCAGCGCGTGCCGGTCCTGCTCCAGGTCGATCCCCAGCTTGACCTTGAAGGCGCGGTAGCCTTCCTCGACCACGCGAGCGGCCATCTCGGCCAGGCCGCGCCAGCCTGCCTCGCCTGCCGAGATGTGCACGCGCGGCAGGCTGGAGGCGTAGACGGGAACGCGGTCGCGCATCTGGCCGCCCAAGAGTTTAGCGACCGGCACACCCAATGCCTTGCCGGCGATATCCCACAGGGCGATGTCGACGGCGCTCATGGCTTCGAGCATGAAGCCCGCCGAGTGGCCGCGCAGCCGCATTGTGGAGTACATGTTCTCCCAGATCGGCCAGATATCGAACGGGTCGCGCCCGTAGACCACATCCTTCAACAGATAGTCGACGACGGCTTGGGCGGCCTCTGGCGCGACCGGCGTATGCGCCTCGCCCCAGCCGACGATCCCGGTGTCAGTCTCCAGACGCACGATAGCGGCATCCAGGCTACGGGCGTAGAGAGCCCGGTTGCGCCAGATCGGCGGGTATTCGGTGCTGATGTCGCCGGGATGCCCGGCTGGAAGGCCCGGATGGGCCCGGGGATCGGACGCCCAGAAGCCGGCCCCCCAGTGAGGTTTGTTGCCCTCAAGCGGCGCCCGCACGACAAAGGTTTCGATTTCCTTGATTCTCACGATCGTTGCTCCTGCGTAGCTGAGAGCCGGATCACCTCTTACGTCAGAGTGCCCACGCATTTCGGTGCTGCGCACATGCGCAAAATTCCAAGCCTCGTTGCCCGAAACGGCGCGCCGTCAGCCCCAGACCGCCGGGTTCATCAGACCTTCGGGCCGACGGCCGTCGAGCGTCTCGACGATGCTCTGGACCGCGACCTCGGCGGTGCGGCGGAGCGCCTCGTGGGTGTAGGCGCCCAGGTGGGTTGTGGTGATCACATTCGGGCGCCCGAGCAGTGCCTTGTCGACCTGCCCTTCCACCATGTGCACATCGAGAGCCGCGCCGGCCAGATGGCCGCAATCGAGAGCCGCCGCCAGGGCGTGCGGGTCCACGACGCGCCCGCGCGCGGTGTTGACGAGGAAGGACCCGCGCTTCATTCGCGCGAGTGTTCCGGCATTCATCATCCACTCTGTGAGCGGTGTGAGCGGCACGTGTAAGCTGACCACATCAGCCTCGGTCAGCAACGCGGTCAGTGGGACAAAGGGAATCCCGCGTGGGGCCGCGAAGGCAACGTCGGGCATGATGTCGTTGGCAAGAACTCGCATCTCGAAGCCCAGTGCGCGTGTCGCCACCTTCTTGCCAATCCGGCCCAGGCCGACGACTCCCAGGGTTTTGCCGGCCAACTCGATCCCCGGTTCGCGAATCCAGACGCCGCTCTGGGCGCGGTTGTGCGTCGCCACGATGCGGCGAACCAGCGCCACCAGCAGCCCCATCGTCAATTCGGCGACCGAGGTGCTGTTGGCCCCGAGCGGTGTAGTGACCACCACGCCGTCACGTGTGGCGGCGTCGAGGTCGACGTTGTCCAGGCCCACGCCGTTCCGCGCCAGGATGCGCAGCCGCGGGCAGGCGCGAAAGACGCCGGCCGAGACCCGGTCCAGGCCGACGACAG
>DOUV01000683.1:0-1517 GCA_003520455.1 Chloroflexota bacterium
GACAGCGACCGCGCAGAGTTGGACGCCGACGCCGGAGCCCACCCCGACGGCGACCTTGACGGTGGAAGAGAGCGCCGCCATCACCCAGACCGCCACCCCAGAGCCGCCGACGCCGACGCTCGGCCCAACGGCAACGCCGAACCTGCTCACGAGCGAGAGTTTCAACGAGCAGTACAAGAAGTACCTCGAGGCCATGCGCAAAGAGACCGGCGTGACCGAGGCCCGATACCGCGAGGTTGTCCGCGCGGACCTGCTGCGTAGCAAGCTCAGCGACTACTTCGCGAACCAGGTACCGGCCGAGGAGGAGCAGGTCCACATTCGCCAGGTGCTTCTCCCGACCGAAGAGGCAGCCAGGCAGGCCAGGCAGGCCCTGGACGGCGGCAAGAGCTTCGACGAGGTTGCCAAGGAGACGGCTGTCGAGAAGGCTGGCGACCTGGGCTTCTTCGGCAAGGGCCAGATGGTGCCTGAATTCGAGCAGGTTGTTTTCACGCTCGAGCCGGGCCAGATCAGCGACCCCGTCAAGAGCCAGTTTGGCTGGCACATCATCCAGGTGCTCGAGCGCAAGGGTGAGGGCGACCAGATGCAGGTTCACGCTCGCCACATCCTGGTTGACACCGAGGAAGAGGCCAGGCAGATCAAGCAGGAACTTGAGAAGGGCGCCGATTTTGGGCAGTTGGCCCTCGAACGTTCCAAGGATCCCAGCGTCCAGCCGCCCAAGACGGACCTCGGTTGGGTGACGCGCGATAGCACGGCGGCCGACCCGTCCGTGATCGAAGCGGCCTTCAAGCTCCAGAGCGGGGCTATCAGCGACCCAATCCAGGTGCCCAGCGGAGAGTGGGCCATCGTCCAGCTGGTTGAGGGACCGAGCGTGCGGGCGCTGGACCAGGCCGATCTCCAGCGCAAGCGCTCACAGGCCCTGCAAACCTGGCTCAACGAGGCCAAGGCCGGCCAGGGGGTCGAGCGTCTCTGGGATACCAGCAGGGTCCCGCCCGACCCCTTCCTCGCCTCGGGCGGCTGAGCCTCGCGCCGACACAATCTGCCACGCCGGTGGCCCACTCGACTGGGCCCCGGCGTGGCTTTTGTTCCGAGAGCGGTCTTCGCCACGCCGGCCGAAGGGAAAGGCGCCGCACGGCGGCAGACCTCTTCGGAGAATGCCGACCGGCCTGTGTTGTTCCCCAACCGCACAGAGAGCCGCTGTGATTGCCTCCGCTGGGAGCGCGTGAACGCGCGCTGTTTTGACCCCTCTTTTCGCCGGGGCAGAGAGGAGCGGCCAGGACGCTCCCGGACCGAGTCCTATGCAAGTCACAGTTTTGGTCCAGGAAAGTTGTGACCAAAGCGTGACCCTCGGCGCATGACGTAAGAGCCGATTCTCAATATGCTAATGCTTGCGCCTGCAACCAAAGGGTGAGCCTCTGCCAGATCACCTCTTGCTACTGTTTTGCCTCGGAGTGGAGGTGTACGCCGAGGAGGGGTGGCCGGTCCGCGGCGGGCGGATTCCGAGCGGCCCGCCGCTGTCC
>DOUV01000683.1:1537-3154 GCA_003520455.1 Chloroflexota bacterium
TCGCCTTCCCGGCGGATGGCACTCCGTCCATTGCAAGGGGCAATACAGGTCGCGGCTCGTCGACCGGTGCAGGCTGAACAGTAACCCTGTTTGACCAACGGGTCCTGTCTCAACTCCATGCCGATCTCACCCCTCCCCGTAGAGACGTTACTGCTCTGTGCGCAGGTTGCGAAAGGCGGGATATGGGCGTGATATCTGATCCGTCGCTCCTCCTTGGTGGATCACGAATCGCGTCCCCCGCTTCCAGCTTAGAACCCTAGACACGGATCAGTAACATGAAACCTCGGTGGTACGTCCTTCACAGCAAACCGCATAAGGAAGCAATCGTGTGGCAGCAATTGATGGCCCACGGTTTTGAAACTTTTTACCCTCGCGTACAGGTTCAGTCCGCCAGCCGGCAGGCACGCAAAGTCAAGCCGTACTTTCCAAGGTACCTCTTTGTCCGGGTGAACCTGAAGGAAGTCGGCCTATCGACCTTCCAATGGATGCCCCATACGATTGGCCTGGTCTGCTTCGGTGGCGTCCCGGCTGACGTGCCGGATACGTTCATCACGGCGCTCGAGCGGCATGTAGACGAAGTGAGGACTGCCGGGGGTGAATTGTTCTACAGGCTGAAGGCCGGTGACCCGGTTGTGATCGAGAAAGGGCCATTTGCCGGGTATGAAGCCATTTTCGATTCTCGCCTCAGGGGCAGCGACCGGGCCCGGGTGCTGCTGAAGATGCTCAATGATCGCCATGTCTCACTGGAAGTGCGTGCCGGGCAGATCAAGCAGAAAGCGGGCACCGGCAGCTAACATGTCATAAGAGCGTTATTTTTAGTCGATCGAGCAGTTCATTAAGATCTCATAGTTGAAGCTTCACAACGGGCCAACAGACAGTTAAAGCGCCCTTTATCGCACCTCTTTACTCTTCATTGCGGCTCTGGTCTTCGATGTTTGCATTGTCATTGTCGACCGATTGCACGCTATCAAGCACCTCCCAGCACCACGGAACCAGATCAACCAATCTCAATCATCCTTCGTCGCTCACCCTCCTCTTTGCGTAGGGGAATGGCGGCCTCGGTATCCTGGTCTACGGGGCCTTCTGATGCCAACGAGCGGCGATTGGCCGGATTGCCTTGCGTGCCGATGTTGGCTGGCCACCATGTGTGCCCAGAACGGCGGAGCCTGCCCGATGCTCGATCGGGCGACGAGAGATTCGCTGGCAACGCGCAATGTGGTCCTCATCATCGGCTGTTGGCCGGGTTGATGGAACGAAGATTGATGGGTACAGGCGTCCGCTGAACGGCACAGAGCGTGGCGCCTGGAATTGCAGGCTACGGACCGAGGATTCCGTGCCTACGCGACGAATACCCCAGATCCGGCGCGAGGGTGCACGGAACGGCGGAGCCTGCCCGGATGGCTCATAAAGGGTCATCTCCGCTCTCAATTGTACCTCTCCACGCGCTTTGAGCTCAGGCTGAGTTTCCTACATCAATCCTGACTATTGCCGCAAGATAATTTCACCGCGGGATCACGCTCACACGAAGTTCATGTGTTCCGATACCTGACCGAGGTCGTCAACGCGAGGGACTCCCGGGTCCCGCCTCCATGACGAGATGATGTGTTCATATGATCC